>CAYXLV010000073.1:0-8280 GCA_964465995.1 uncultured Coxiellaceae bacterium
TTTAAGCGAAATTTCAGTTCAGTAAAGTTAGTGCAAAAACAAATGCGCGAGTGTGCAAAGCTGCAATCTGCTATCCATTTGGCAGCAAAACCCAGTGCAATGTCTATGCCTAGCAAGCAAGTCATCACTGTCAATAAGCCTCCAGTACGTCATTCAGTTAATTTTTTTAAACAGTGTCAGCTAAAAAAAGGCTGTTCAGTAAGACCTGCGCCTTTGGCGCGGTTTAAAAATCGATAACTTTTTGAGGTGTCTAGTTACTGAGCTCGTCAATCTGTTTAAAAAAATCTAATGCGTCAGGATTGGCAAGTGCTTCAACATTTTTGACAGGCTGGTGATGAATAATATTTTTTACAGCAAGCTCGACGAGTTTACCGCTGATGGTGCGCGGTAGTTCGGGTACTTGAATAATTTTGGCAGGAACGTGTTTGGGTGAAGTATTATCGCGAATGGTGTGTTTGATGGTTTGGATGAGTGAGTCGGTGAGCGATTCATCTTGGCGTAGTTGCACAAATAAAATAATTCTTTCTGAGCCTTCCCATGCTTGGCCGATCGCCATGCAGTCGATGACAGCGTCGATTTTTTCAACTTGGTTATAAATTTCTGCGGTGCCAATGCGCACACCGCTTGGGTTTAAGGTGGCATCGGAGCGGCCGTAAATAATTAAACCGTGATGATGAGTGATGCATGCATAATCGCCGTGCGCCCAGATATTGGGGTATTGATTGAAGTAGGCTTGTTGATATTTGCTGCCGTCTTGATCGTTCCAAAAATAGAGTGGCATTGATGGGAAGGCGTTGTGGCAGGTTAGTTCGCCTTTTTGATTAATCACTGCATGGCCTTTTGTATCCAGTATTTTAACGTTCATCCCAAGGCCGATGCATTGCAGTTCGCCGCGATAAACCGGCAGGATTGGGTTGCCTAAAGCAAAGCAGGCAATAATATCGCTGCCGCCGGAAATGGAGGATAAGCGAATGTCTTTTTTAATATTTTGATAAACGTAATCGAAACTTTCTGGAAGTAGGGGTGAGCCGGTGGTGAGGATACAGCGTAATGAGTTGAGT
The DNA here is from genome assembly GCA_964465995.1 of uncultured Coxiellaceae bacterium. Taxonomy (GTDB): domain Bacteria; phylum Pseudomonadota; class Gammaproteobacteria; order Coxiellales; family Coxiellaceae; genus CAYXLV01. The sequence continues at coordinate 1,062 of CAYXLV010000073.1, forward strand.
TTGTGGGTGTGCATGGGTTTTAAATTGGCTTTTGCGGCACCTTCAATAATTTTAGCGCCGACTCCAAATATTGAAATATCCACTTCATCGATAAGATCAAATAGCGCGCTGGGTGTTGGATAAAATGGCGCGCCTTCATAAAGCACCACGGTTGCACCGACTGCTAAACTGCTGACTAACCAATGCCACATCATCCAACCGCAAGTGGTGAAGAAAAAGATGTTGTCTTGTGGGGTTAAATTGGTATGCAGGGTTAATTCTTTTACATGTTGAATTAGGGTGTTGCCAGCGCCGTGGACCATGCATTTTGGTTTGCCGGTGGTGCCGGATGAATAAAGGATATAAAGCGGCTGTGCAAAAGGAAATGGTTGCCACTCTATTTGAGTGGGTTGCGAGGTGATGGCTTGTTGGAAGGTGATGGTGTTTTTTAAGGTGGATAAATTGGGTGTTGATGGTTGGTTGGGTACGATGATGGTTTGTTGTAGAGAGGGTAAGGCTTGTTGCAGTTTGGCTAGCATCTCGATATGTGAAAAACTTTTGCCTTGATAATGATGCTGGTCGGTGGCAATGAGGACTTTGGGTTGTATTTGCGAGAATCGATCGAGTAATCCTTGCAATCCAAAGTCTGCTGAACAAGCTGACCAGACGGCGCCCAGTCCGGCGCTAGCGAGCATGGCAATGAGGGTTGTTGGGGGGTTTGGTAAAAAACCCACGACTCGATCCCCAGCGCTAACTCCAATTGATTGTAAATAGTTGGCAAACTTTGCTACTTGTTGGTGCAGGGTGTGATAGGTGATGGTTTGGCGGTTGCCGTTTTCGTCGGCGTAAATAATCGCGGGGTGATCATCGTGGCGTGATAATAAATTGTCAGCAAAATTTAAAGTGGAGTCGCTAAACCAACGCGTGTCTTGCAGTTTGTTAGCCGTATCAATAACACGCTGACCTTTATGGCCTTTGATTCCACAAAAATCCCAAACCTCAGACCAAAACAAAGCCGGTTGCGCAATCGACCATTGGTGTAACGCTGCGTAATCTTGTAGTTGGAGTTGGTGCTTGTGATTAATAAGTTCAATAAATTGCCAGAGCTGGCTGTTGTGAATAGCCGTTGTGTGAGGTTGCCAAAGCGGTGTGTTCATCGATATAGAATAGCAATGGATCGTGACGCCAAGCAATTGTTATGCGACGTTATTTTGTGATTGCTTGGTGAGATTGAGCCTGCTAGACTGTGCAGCACTTTTTAGGCACGTAGCTCAGTGGTAGAGCATCACCTTGACATGGTGGGGGTCGGCAGTTCAATCCTGCCCGTGCCTACCAAGCAATCCATAAAAAGGTGCTTAGCTTCAGTTTATAAAATTCTAAAAATGAGTATTGTAGCTACTCGATATCCTTATTTTTTAAACCCTTTCTTGACAGCGCTTTGTCAACCCAATCGAATATGGTAGGATTTGCCGGCGTCTTATCTTGTTGACTACTCAGAAGTGATATTAATGACTATGCCAAAAATAACTTTACCTGATGGTACTTTGAAGCATTTTGATCAAGCGGTGACTGTGTATGCGGTGGCGGAATCGATTGGGGCGGGGCTTGCGAAAGCGGCGCTGGCGGGGAAGGTTGATGGGCAGTTGGTGGATGTGTCTTTTGTGATTGAGAATGATGCCAACTTGCAAATTATCACCGCTAAAGATGCCGAAGGCTTAGAGATTATTCGGCATTCAACAGCGCACTTGTTGGCGCATGCGGTGAAGTCACTTTATCCTGCTGCTCAAATCACAATTGGTCCTGTTATTGAGGACGGTTTTTATTACGATATTTCTTTTAATCGCTCATTGACTCCTGACGATCTCGAAAAAATTGAAGCTAAAATGCATGCAATTGCGCAAGACAATCATAAAGTTGAGCGCAAGGTTTTGTCGCATGCGCAAGCTGTGCAGCTGTTTGCGGATATGGGGGAGCATTATAAGGTTGAGATTATTAATGACATTCCGAAAGATGAGCCGTTAACGGCTTATCAACAAGGTGACTTTATTGATTTATGTCGCGGGCCGCATGTGCCGTATACGGGTGCTTTGAAAGCATTTAAGTTGACGAAATTGGCGGGTGCGTATTGGCGCGGTGATAGTAATAATGAAATGCTGCAGCGGATTTATGGGACAGCTTGGGCCGATAAAAAAGCATTAAAAGCGTATTTGCATCGTTTGGAAGAAGCCGAAAAACGTGATCATCGTAAGCTTGGTAAGAAAATGGATTTATTTCATTTTCAGGCCGAAGCACCGGGGATGGTGTTTTGGCATGATAATGGTTGGGTTTTGTATCAGCAGGTGCAAAATTATATTCGCCAAGCGATTCGTCAAGATGGTTATCAAGAGATTCGGACGCCGCAATTGGTTGATCAATCCTTGTGGGAGCGTTCTGGGCATTGGGCGAAATATCAGGAAGAGATGTTCACCACTGAGTCGGAAAAGCGATTGTTTGCGATTAAGCCGATGAATTGTCCTTGCCATGTCCAAGTCTTTAATCAAGGGATTAAGAGCTATCGTGACTTGCCGATTCGCCTGGCTGAATTTGGTAATTGCCATCGTAATGAACACTCTGGCACCTTGCATGGGTTGATGCGCGTGCGCAATTTTACTCAGGATGATGCGCATATTTTTTGTACAGAAGATCAGATCTTTGCTGAAATGTCGAAATTGATGCGACATGTGATGAAGGTTTATCAAGATTTTGGTTTTACGGATATTTTAGTCAATTTGTCTACCCGTCCTGAGCGTCGTGTAGGTTCTGATGAGATTTGGGATAAAGCAGAGCATGCTTTGGAAACCGTGCTGAATCAATCAGGCCATGCCTGGAATTTACAGCCGGGGGATGGTGCGTTTTATGGGCCGAAGATTGATTTTACGTTGCGCGATTGCTTAGGTCGATTGTGGCAATGTGGCACGATTCAGTTGGATTTCTCCATGCCAGAACGGCTGGGGGCGCAATATGTGGGTGAAGATGGTGCTAAGCATACGCCGGTGATGATACATCGGGCAATTTTGGGATCGATGGAGCGGTTTATAGGTGTACTAATTGAACATTATGCCGGCAAGTTACCCTTGTGGTTGGCGCCAGTGCAGGCTGTCATTATGAACATTACGGATCAACAGGGTGAGTACGTACAAAAAACAGCAGAAAAATTGCAAAATCTGGGACTTAGGGTGATTTCGGACTTGCGTAACGAGAAAATCGGCTTTAAAATCCGCGAGCATACGATTAGCCGGGTGCCCTATTTAATAGTGGCGGGTGATCGTGAAGTTAGTGAACAGACACTGTCAGTCAAAATGCATGGCCATGATAAGAGCCAGACCATGGCAGTGGATGAACTTGTAAAACTGTTGCAGCAAGAAATTGCTACCAAAGGAGGAGATAAACATTAGAACGGGTGATAGCAAAAAAACTCGGATTAATAATCAAATTCGAGTACCTGAAGTTCGTTTAATCGACGAGGATGGTAACCAAGTTGGAATCGTGAGCACAACTCAGGCATTAGCCGATGCTCGCAAAGTCGGGATGGATTTAGTTGAGATTTCGCCAAACTCAAAACCGCCAGTTTGCCGCATTATGGATTATGGCAAATACCAATTTGAACAAAGCAAAAAACGCTCTGCTGCAAAGAAAAAACAAAAGCAAATACAAGTTAAAGAAGTTAAATTTCGTCCTGCAACGGATGTCGGCGATTTTCAAGTGAAGCTTCGTAAAATTGCTGGCTTTTTAGCACGTGGTGATAAAGTTAAAGTCAGTTTGCGTTTTCGCGGTCGTGAAATGCAACACAAAGGATTGGGTTTTGAATTACTAGAACGTGTTAAAGCAGGTTTGCCAGAAGGCTATATCATCGAGCAAGAGCCAAAAATTGAAGGCCGGCAAATGGCGATGGTAGTGGTAATGGGTAAGACCGTTGATAAACCAAAAGCAAAAGCCTCGGATGATAAAGAGTCAAAAGCCGAGACGGATGTAGAAGTAAAAGATAATTAATTTATTTGATTAGGAACTATAAAATGCCAAAAATGAAATCAAATCGTGGTGCTGCTAAGCGTTTTAAAAGAACGGGAAATGGTCAGCTAAAGAGAAGACGTGCGAATCGTAATCACATCTTGACGAAAAAAGCGCAAAAGCGTAAACGTCATTTACGCAAAATGCCAATGGTGCATGAGAGCGATGTGAAAGCGATCAATGCGATGTTGCCTAACTAATTAATATCGACGTGGAGTTAAATTATGCCTAGAGTTAAGCGCGGTGTGACAGCAAGAGCCCGCCATAAAAAAGTCATGAAGAAAGCAAAAGGATATTACGGTGCGCGTAGCCGTGTTTATCGAGTTGCTAAGCAAGCGGTGATGAAAGCAGCGCAATATGCGTATCGTGATCGTCGCCAACGTAAACGCCAATTTCGTGCTTTATGGATTGTTCGTATTAATGCAGCAGCTCGTATGCACGGATTATCTTACAGCCGTTTTATGGACGGTTTAAATAAAGCCGAAGTGGTTTTAGATCGTAAGGTGTTAGCCGATATGGCAGTACGTGATGATAAAGGTTTTGCCAAGCTGGCTGAGACTGCAAAAGCAGCATTAGCAGCAGCGGCTTAAAGTCACTACGCATTGATTATCGAAGCCATTCCGCAGCCAATAGTCTGCGGAATGGCTTTTTTTTAGCGGGCAAAAGTGACAGTTCAACAGCGCTGAGATGTACCAGAAAAGCTCCTGACTTTTGCAAAGTTACACGCTACAATCGTTAGCCAATGTTTCAACAGTGGGAAGACTGAATGCAAGACGAATTGACCCTATTGATTGATCAAGCGAAAACTTCGATCGTCAATGCCGAAGATATGTCAGCCATCGAGCAACTGCGTGTGCAGTATCTCGGTAAAAAAGGACAGCTGACACAAATGCTAAAAGGCTTAGGCAAAGCCTCTCCAGCAGAACGTCCTAAACTGGGACAAGCCATTAACACCGCCAAACAAGAATTACAAACCCTCTTTGCACAACATGAAGCAGCGCTGCAAGAACAAGCGATGGCTAAACAATTAGCGGCTGAACAAATCGATGTGACCTTAGCAGGGCGTGGTCAACAGCTCGGTAGCATGCATCCTGTATCGAAAGTTAGAGAACGGTTTGCGGAAATTTTTATGGGCATGGGTTTTACTATCGAAGAAGGGCCTGAAATTGAAGATGATCATCATAACTTTGAAATGCTAAATTTCCCGCCAAATCATCCAGCGCGTGCGGCGCAAGATACGTTTTATTTTCCGGATGGTCGGTTATTGCGAACGCATACCTCACCAGTGCAAATCCGCACGATGCAACGACAAAAACCACCGTTGCGCATTATTACTCCTGGTCGAGTCTATCGCTGTGATTCTGATCAAACGCACACGCCGATGTTTCATCAAGTTGAAGGTTTGGTGGTTGATCGGCACTGCACATTGGCCAATTTAAAATGGTTGTTGCAAGAGTTTTTTAATCAGTTTTTTGAAACTGAGGTGACGATGCGTTTTCGTCCGTCTTTTTTTCCGTTTACTGAACCGTCTGCAGAAGTGGATATTCAGTACCTTGATCGTGATGAATGGTTGGAAGTTTTAGGGTGTGGCATGGTGCATCCGAATGTATTGCGTAATGTTGGTATTGATCCAGATGAGTTTACCGGTTTTGCTTTTGGTTTGGGCTTGGATCGTTTGGCGATGTTGCGTTATGGCATTAATGATTTGCGCACCATGTTTGAAAATGATTTGCGATTTTTAAAGCAGTTTTAAGCATTTATTACAGAGGTTTGATCAATGAAGTTTAGTGAACAATGGTTGCGTGAGTGGGTGGATCCTGCGGTTGATACCACTGAATTAGCTGCGCAGCTGACGATGGCTGGCTTAGAAGTCGATACGGTAACAGCAGCCGCTGGCGAATTTAGTAAAGTGGTTGTTGGGCAAGTGGTGAGTTGTGATAAGCATCCAGATGCAAAGCGATTGCATGTTTGTAAAGTGAATGTGGGTGATGCTGAATTAGTTGATATTGTTTGTGGCGGAGTGAATGTTCGCGCCGATTTAAAAGTACCGGTGGCCTTAGTGGGTGCAGTTTTACCGGGTGATTTTAAAATTAAAAAAGCTAAGCTGCGTGGTCAGCCTTCGCATGGGATGATTTGTGCGGCACGTGAGTTAGGTTTAAGCGGTGGTGATGATCCGCAAGGTGGCATTATGGAGCTGCGTGATGATGCACCAATTGGGATGGATTTTCGCGAATATTTGCAGCTGAATGATTATGTGATAGATATTGAATTAACGCCAAACCGTGGTGATTGCGCGAGTATGTTGGGCGTTGCACGTGAAGTGGCTTTGAGTAATACCATTGCTTATCAACCACCAGCATTAGATGCTGTTCCTGCCCAAATTGACAATGTCTTTCCTGTAAAAATTTCCGCACCCAATTTATGTCCACGTTATGTTGGCCGAGTGATTAAAAATATTGATCCAACCGCAAAAACACCTTTATGGATGCAAGAGCGTTTGCGTCGTGGTGGGGTGCGTTGTTTGCATCCGGTGGTAGATGTTTGTAATTACGTGATGCTAGAGCTTGGACAGCCAATGCATGCTTTCGATTTAAATACCTTGATTGGTGGTATTGAAGTGCGCCAAGCACAAGCGCAAGAAAAAATAACCTTGTTAGATGGCCGAGAAATTGAATTAAATCCTGACGCGCTAGTGATTGCAGATCATGAAGGTCCGCAGGCGCTAGCCGGTATTATGGGTGGCAATGACTCAGCAGTGATTCAAACGACGTGTGATATCTTTTTAGAAAGTGCTTTTTTTACCGCAGCAACGATCAATATGACGGCGAAGCATTTTGGAGTGCAGTCCGATTCGTCATACCGTTTTGAGCGCGGTGTTGATTTTCAGTTGCAAGCCACAGCCATTGAACGAGCAACCGCGTTATTGTTAGACATCGTAGGTGGTGAACCTGGTCCAGTGATTGATGTAGCGGAAGCAACGTTGCCAAAACAACCGACAGTTGCTTTACGGCGTAACCAAATTCAACGTTGGTTGGGTGTGACGATTGATGATCAGACGGTTGAGCAAACACTGACAGCACTCGGCATGCAATTAACAGCAACGGCACAGGGTTGGGATGTGTTAGCCCCGAGCTATCGATTCGATATTAATTTGGAAGTTGATTTAATCGAAGAACTGGCGCGAGTTTATGGG
>CAYXLV010000074.1:0-8247 GCA_964465995.1 uncultured Coxiellaceae bacterium
TTATGAGTGGTCAAAAAATGTAGTGCGTTTGCCCTATGAATTTAACCTTAAAGGGATATTCAACTTTATCTCGATGCTTTGTGCAATCTATAAACAAAGCAATTAACTTGGGCTGCCAAAAAAAGTTGTTCATGATGAATTGTGGAACGTTTTCAACTGACTTGTTTAGAACGTAGCGCTCAAGTTATAGGGAGAGAGAAAAAGAACTATATCTGTTAAGACGAATAGCTCCCGGCGTATTTGTGGCGCCGAAGTAGCTAGTGTGCTTCCCTTTGGTGCCGCATTTACTCTTGTTATTTGCTAACAAAAGTTATTATGCGCATCGCAATAAATTGACACTGCTTGCTGATCAGTGGCCTAGTAAAACACGCAACCCGCTGATTTTTTTCTATAAAAATCACTTAGCTTTCGCACTGCTAAAATTAGAGTAAGTCCACTATTAAAAAAACCATGAAAACACTACTCTTATTACTACTAGCCACATTAACATTTATCCAAAGCGAAATTGCCCTCTCTTCATTTCCAGGAAGAGTACAGCTAACAATCACCAATAAAACTTCGACAACGGTTGTGAAAATGTCAGTCGGCTCCAAAAGCAATCATTACTGCATTAAACAAGCTGATCGTCTTTACAATATTATTGTTCCCCCATCCGCAACACCGCGCGTTATTACAGTTAACTTAGAGGGAAGCTGCGAAGCTGAAAATAAAACAGCTTCATTTTATTTAAATTTATATTTTTGTGATCAAGCGCTCTCCCACTGCACATCACAAGGCCAGCTGCACTTTACTGAGGAAGGTTCTTTTAAACACATATACGGCCCACCTGCATCATCATCCGGCGTATCCACGCAGACCGATCTACAATCATCTGGTGACGGACCCAATGCAAGTGTCACTTTTACAAATATTTAATTATTACGCTTATGCGCATAAACAGGACCATCAAACTTATACAGTGTTCTGACCTTATTATTATCACGCTTTGTTTCACAATGATGCGCAAAGATACGAATACCATTCGTAAACTTCAGTTCGAGTACAGCCGTGTGAATAGCATTATCAACACCCTGGTATCGCACCGGATGTGAGAGAATTTTTATACCTTCTGCTACCGCTTTATTTTTATCACCTTTTTTAGCACCATGAACTACACCCCGCAATAATCTTGGCTTAATGTCATCGGGTGATAAATAATCTTTAACGATCGGATAAACTCTTGGGTCAACATGCGCATAAGCCTGGCCTTCTGGCAGGTATGGAATATTAATAGGATAAGCAAAAGAATTGGGTTGGTTTTTTTGAGTAAGGCCTTGCGAAAAAAAAGTAATGCCGTCTTGAAAAGGGATGGAATAATGCGCTGGAGTCACTTTTTTATCAGCATTATTTTTTGACGATAGCTTTTTTGGTTTTATAGGCTTGAACTTTATCAGCGACTCCTTTCCGCCACCGATCTCAACCACCTGTTGTGAATTATTATTCATCTTAGCAAAACGGTATTGATCAAACGTTTTTGCTGCCTGCTTAAACTGGCCTTCATCAATCTTGCTCAGCAAATCTATTGAGTGCTTTAATGTAACTATCTTATCCATCACAACCACATCCTGCGATGGAATGAGCTGCATTAAAAGCTCCACATAATCATCATGAATAGCCGAATAATACATGGAAATTTGCCTTAAATCGCAATAAAAAATCCCGGCCTCCTTATCATCAGGCAGCTTTTCATACTGCCATAAATGTTCATTATGATTTTTTGCGATAAGATTAAGATGCTTTAAAACACGCGCTACTGATGAATGAAAAATATTATATGCCTGTATTTCTTTAATCAACTCACTGCGAATTGTATATTGCTGCTCAGCCGTCAATGGAGCATAAACAACGTAGAGGCAACTGTTCCAAGGGTAAGCATAAACCCTTAGCCCAGCTTGCTCTAGCAAACGACTTAACTCGTAAAAATATTTTTTCTTATGAATTTTTATATCCCGGCTCTGGTATCGAATAATAAGATCTTTGCTTTTCCTGGGACAATCTAACGACAGCTTTACCACAACACTGCGAATATCATCTAACTCTTGCTCTAAACCTAACATCTCCCACTTAAATTCAGCAGATTGAACCAAGCCACTGATCTCAGTCAGTTGATGAATAAAGTGTGCAATTTTAGTCGGTATTTGCCGGCGGTGATACAAACCAACCGCATAACGAATCATGCCAATACTTTGCTGCTTACGTACAACATCCATAAGGAATGGCAGCCAGCTAAACTCAGGCTGCAACTCTGGCTGCAACTCAAGCGTCACCCCAATACCATTCCAATGCAAACCCAATGATGCAGCAGGCAGCGTCGTGGAATCACCCATGGCATCAATCGCCGCAACATAGGGAATAAAAAAACAGGCAAAGAAATTACAAACCGTTAGCAATCTGTTGTAATCTTTATAAAGTCGAATACTCCTCTCAAGATCACGAATAAGCTGCTGTATTTCTAATCGACTCACGAGAACTTTATCACATACAAATCGCTGATAAGCCGTCGGATTGGTATGCTCTGGAGCGATGGCGTATTTTGCGATCCATTTAGCCAATCGATCAATCAATGGATAACTAAAGTAAAAAACGCTGTAAAATACTGGGATCTTAATTAATAGGCACTGACTCGAATCCAGAAACTCCTCAGGCATTGATACACCCACGATATCAGTTAACGTCTGTGTTACATAAGCCATTGACGCATAGCCACAACTAAGCATTAAATGCGCTAACGGAAAACATGCTTGCTCTTTTAATCTTGAAAATTGACTTAATAGATTATGCACCCGAATCAGCTGATCAGCTGTTGGAGTATTTTCTTGATTACGCACATCAAACCTTTAAAACAACACGCCACTTAAAATCCTGCAATTAAGAGAGCGAAATTAACCTAATCAAACCTCCTCTGCTTGATGCGGCGCCAGCCTACCATGACTTATCAAAAAACGCATCGTTTTCATTAAATGTACTTTTAAGGCAGATAATGCTAGAAAATTGGCTGAAATGTATTTATTATGTGCAAAAATTTATTCATTATTGTTATCGGAAATAATCGGGTATATTAAGAATCAATTAGTTATAACAAGAGCTGCTACAACATGTCGAAAAACAAAGGGTTAAGTGTCTTTACACTCGCAATGCTGATTACAGGATCCATTGATAGCATCCGCAATTTGCCAGCCAGCGCCCTCTTTGGCAGTTCTCTAATCTTCTTTTTTGTGTTTGGCGCCATCTTCTTTTTATTACCTGTTGCTTTAGTCTCCGCCGAGCTCTCGGCCAGCTGGACCAAACAAGGCGGCATTTACCACTGGGTGCGGTTAGCGTTTGGCGAAAAACTAGGCTTTTTAGCGATTTGGTTGCAGTGGATTAATACCATGGTGTGGTATCCCACCATCCTCTCTTTTATTGCCGGCACAGCAGCCTTTTTAATCAGCCCACAACTCGCACACAACAAATACTATCTTATCAGCATTATCTTAAGCGTCTTTTGGTTGCAAACCATCATTAATCTAAAAGGCATCCAAACATCCGCCAAGTTCGCTAGCTTTTGTGCGGTGATTGGGATGATTATTCCCATGGCACTCATTATTGTACTGGCCATTGCTTGGGTTTTGCTGGGCAAGCCTTTGCAAATTCACTTAAGCACAACAACACTACTGCCAAATTTAGAACACACGCGCAATTGGATTTCACTAACCGCCATTATGACCGCCTTTTTAGGCATGGAATTAGCCACTGTGCATGTCAAAAACGTGGATCAACCACAACGCACTTTTCCAAAAGGTTTATTTATTTCTGTCGTTATTATTTTATGCACGATGATTTTTGGTTCACTCGCGATTGCGTTTGTCATCCCCAAAGGTCAAATCAACTTAGTCGATGGTGTTATGCAAGCCTTCACCAACTTCTTTGCGGCTTATCATATGCAAGCTTTAATTCCTGTGGTCATGGTTATGCTGATTATTGGCAGCTTAGGCGGCATGACCAACTGGATTATCTCGCCAGCGAAAGGCTTACTACAAGCTGGCGAAAATAATTATTTGCCCGCCATCCTAAAGAAAACCAACCAACATGGTGTTGCAAAAAATTTATTACTATTACAAGCCATTTTAGTCAGCGTGATTTGCTTAGCTTTTTTATTGATGCCGACGGTTAATGGATCATATTGGCTGCTGACCGATCTTAGCACGCAACTTTATGTGCTGATGTATGTCATTATGTTTGTTGCTGCAATCTATTTACGATACAAATTTCCAAAACAAGCACGTCCTTTTAAACTTCCATTTGGCAATGCCGGCATGTGGGGTGTTTGTTTATTCGGATTAATTGGCTGTGCGATCACGCTCGTGGTGGGCTTTTTTCCGCCGCAAGATATTCATGTGGGCACAAGCCTGCATTATGAACTGCTATTTGGTAGCGGTATCGCTATTATGATTTTGCCGGTGATGTTTTTTTATTTATACAAGAAAATGGTGACACCAAAAACAATCTCAACTATTGGGTAACAACGCATTATATTAAATTAATCTTTTTTTTCTGATTGTAATTTTTCAAAGCGCTGCAGCAAGATATCTTGTGATTCTTCGATACCAATCGGAATGCAGTCTACCGGGCAAACTTCGCGACATTGTGGCTCATCAAAATGGCCCACGCATTCAGTGCATTTATTGGGATCAATTTCGTAGATTTCTTCGCCCTGATAAATGGCATCATTCGGGCACTCTGGCTCGCAGACATCACAGTTAATACATTCATCAGTTATTTTTAAAGACATATTATTTTACTAATCGGCTAACAGCAGTTGGAACAAACGCGCTGACATCACTGTTTAATCGCAGCAACTCACGCACCATTGTGGCTGACACGAAAATATTTTCTGGGTGTGCGCTTAAAAAAACGGTTTCAAGATCCGGCGCCATGGCTCGATTCATCCCCGCTAATTGCAGCTCATAATCAACATCTGAGGCACTTCGCAAACCACGCACAATATAATGAGCCGCATGCGCTTTTGCAAAATCAACAGTGCGCTCAGCAAAACTCTCTACCATGACATTACTCTGCGCTGCAAAAGTTTCACGCACCATTTGCAAACGTGTCGCCAAATCAAAATAAGGCGTTTTGCGATCGCTGACCGCAACTCCAACAATCACCCGATCAAATAACGCCGCGGCACGCATAATAATATCAACATGACCGTTGGTAATAGGATCAAAAGTTCCTGGATAAATGGCGATCTTTGTCATAGCAACCTCGGCAGCATAATAATTCCAGAAGAGTCGCTTTCTGCGGTAATGTCCACTAGGACCTCACCAGTCGGTAAAATAAGTTCGGCAGCGATTTCGGTTAGAGGATATAACACAAAGGGACGTTCTTTTAAACCATAGTGCGGGATCATTAACCGTTCATGCTCAATAATTTCATTGCCATACAACAAGATATCAATATCAATTTTTCGCGGTCCAAATCGCTCAGCACTGCGAATGCGTCCCTGACTGGCTTCGATCGCCTGACAGCAGTCTAGTAGCTGCAAAGGATCCAATTGCGTATTTAACTCAACCACTGCATTAATAAAATCTGGTTGGTTCACCGGACCCATTGGTTTGGTTTGATAAAAACTGGAAACATTAGCAACTTGGCTTAAACTGAGTTTTTCTAAATAACCAATTGCCATGCGCAACTGTTCTTTGGGATCTTCTAAATTACTGCCTAAAGAAAGATACACTTTTTCCATGTGCGTTCCTCAGTATGGTCTGGCCAGTTGTGCTAACATTTTTTCACGTTTTTTGGCTCCAACACTTTCCAGTTTGCGCCACCACTGTGCCAGCTCACTGAAATTTGTCTCACCCGCTGCAACTCGCAATTCTAAAAAATCAATCGCCGCTCGAAAATAACGATGCTGAATCACTCGCACTGCGCGTGTTGGACGTCGTTTTAACATGTGATACTGCATCACCCAAATGGATCGTATCATTGCTTTTAATTTACGCGGGATCGCCACCATCGCATTTTGCCGCACAAAAATATCATCAATGGCGGTGTGCATGCCTTGAAAAGAGCGTCGACTGTTAGCCATATCGCCGAGTTGATATTGCAAGACCGGCCATAAAACCACTGAAAATAAAAATCCGGGATTTAATGATTTGTCTTCTTGAAAGCGTTGATCGGTTGCTTGTAGTGCGGCCTTAATAAAAGCAGCATCGATATCACTGTCACGACTTTGCAATGCTTCCATCGCCATTGGAAATAACATTTTCATATAACCATAATGCTGCAATCGCTGATAAGTGACTTCAGCATGACCTGTAAAAAATAATTTCATGACTTCATCAAATAAACGTGACGATGACACATGCTCTAGTAGATGCGCCAATTTTTTAATGGGCTGCTCAGTGTGTTTTTCAATCGTAAAATCAAGCTTGGCAGCTAAACGAATAGCACGCAGCAAACGCACCGGATCTTCATGATAACGTTGCACCGGATCGCCGATCATACGAATCACTTTGCGATGTAAATCATTCATGCCGCCGGTGTAATCGATCACATTGTAATCGGCAATGTTGTAATACATTGCATTCACCGTAAAATCACGACGCCATGCATCTTCTTCGATCGTGCCATAGACATTATCATTGCGAATCATGCTGGGAAATTCTTCGTCAAATTCTGCATTATCGTCTTGTGTGTTAGCGCGAAAGGTCGACACCTCAATCACTTCGCGATGAAAATAAACATGTACTAAACGAAAACGGCGGCCAATAATACGACTGTTGCGAAATAGACGATGGACTTCTTGCGGATAAGCATTCGTCACGATATCAAAATCTTTTGGGGATTGGTCTAATAATAAGTCACGCACACCGCCCCCAACCAGGTAAGCCGCATGCCCTTCTTTTTTTAAACGACGCAACACTTTCAATGCGCGTTCACTAATGGCCTTTCGTGAGATGGTATGATCACTGCGCTCAAAAACAACAGGCTGATTTTTATCTTTGCGCAATATTTTTTTTGAAAACTCAGCAAGCTTATTTAACAACGTTGGTTTCTTTCCTGTATGGTGTAATATATTGTGAATTGCCCAAAGGCATTGTAGTGACTGTTGCTCCCTTCGTCTAGTGGCCTAGGACACCGCCCTCTCACGGCGGGAACAGGGGTTCGAGTCCCCTAGGGAGCGTTGATAAAGGATATTTAATGACCACGGATGTATCAGCTTATGCCATTGGCATTGCAGCAAATGATTCAGGCTGCAACCAAGGCCCACGCCAACTGCAACACTCTTCTTATCTACAAAATTTATCAACCGTATTACAATGGCTTCCATTAATCGAAACCCAAGAACAACGCCGCCAACTCGATGCACTACCTGCCATTCAATCAGCTTGTCAAAACTTAGCCACCAACACTGCCTCCGCCATCAAGCACCATCATTTATTTTTAACCCTGGGCGGTGATCACAGCTCAGCGATTGGCACATGGAGCGGCGCTGCTGCAGCACTGCAAGCACAAGGATCTTTAGGATTGATTTGGTTTGATGCACATATGGACAGCCACACTCCAACCTCCAGCCACAGCAAAAATATCCATGGCATGCCACTGGCATGTTTACTTGGCCACGGTCCTACAGAGTTAACCAGCATTGCCAATGCATCGCCCAAATTACAACCTGAAAATGTCGCCTTAATTGGCATTCGCTCTTACGAGCCTGAAGAACGAGCATTGCTTGAACAACTTGGTGTCCATATTTATTACATGAGCGATATCAAACAACGCGGCTTGCGCGTAATCGTAATGGAAGCCTTACATATAGTGAGCCAACAAACTGCCGGCTTTGGAATCAGTATCGACTTAGACGGCTTTGATCCTCAAGATGCACCCGGCGTTGGCGTACCCGAAGTGGATGGTGTGATTGCAACTGACTTTTTAGAAGAGCTACCCAGCATTGCGCAGCACCCGAAATTTGTAGGTGCTGAGATTGTTGAATTTAATCCTAGTCGCGATATTGATCAGCGCACTGAAAGGCTTGTCGTTAAGTTGATTGGAAAGTTATTTCATTCTTAGACAAACGGCGCAGCTTTGAAAGACAAAAAATTTATTAATTTTTGAAAGGAATTACTGGCCGGGAGAAGTATTTCGGTTACAAACCCAAAAGGGGCCAAAACGCGCACCCCAAATTAGCCCAAAAATAATCCGAACGTTTAGTGACTTGTATTAGAT
>CAYXLV010000075.1:0-8244 GCA_964465995.1 uncultured Coxiellaceae bacterium
GCCATCAACAAACTCCATAATAGCGTAAGGGTATGCAATTAAATCGCAGGAACTATCCGCATAATAAATTGCTGGTATTGGCACCTTGGAACTTAACAAACAATGCAAGGCAATTTCGCGAGCCAATGAGGCCTTTTCACGCAAGTATATTCTAATGACAACGGGGCGCCGCTGGCTAAACTCGACTTTAATATTTGTATTAGCACACCCTTCAGACAACAGCACAAGATTTTTTATGACATCCTGACTATAAGGCGCAATCAATTTTTGCGCCTGCGCTACACTAAGCTCAACGTGCTCCTGAGAACGCTCCCACTGTGTTTTTAAAATCGGCTCATGAGCAGTCATAATAACGTTAAATTTTTTATTGCTTTTTCCAAGCTACTACTGCTGCATCACCAAACAACGCTTTTGCTTTAGCAACAACTGGCTTGGATTGATACGCAGCAACTAATTCTTTTATTTTTTTCTTATTTTTATCAACTGTGCGCACCACAATCACATTGGCATAAGGTGAATCAGCACTTTCTTTAAAAAGCGCACCTCTTGCCGGCGATAATCCAGCTGGCACCGCATAGTTTGTATTAATCGCCGCTAATGCAACATCGCCCAACGCACGTGGTAGCTCTGCCGCATCCAGCGGAATAAAACGCAGTTGTTTTGGATTACTTGCAATATCAATAGGAGTCGCGTTAATAGTGATATGTGATTTTAAGCGAATTAATTTAGCTTTTTGCAACAACAATAACGCACGCGCCTCATTACTTGGATCATTAGGAATCGCGATTTTGGCATGCGCTTTTAATTGCGATAAATGTTTAATTTTTTTGGAATACAAACCCATCGGATAAACAAACGTTTTAGCAATCGCACTAATTTTATAACCACGCGCTTGCTTCTGGGCTTTTAAAAAAGGCAAATGCTGAAAAATATTGGCATCAATACTGCCATCATTTAGTGCAGCGTTAGGAATATTGTAATCCGAAAACGGAATCACCTTAACTGTCAACCCATAACGTTTTTTCGCTACTGCTTTGACCACTTGCATTAACTGCGTTTCAGGCCCAGCAATCGTTCCTACTTTAATAGTGTTCGGCGCTTCTTTCTTAGAACAAGCTGTCAAGCTCAGCAACACCACAACACCAACCATTACTTTTTTCAACATCACGGATTTCCTTTTTTTATTTAGTCACTTTATGCGCCAACCAATCACCGGTTAACTGCACTAATTGCACTAACACAATCAAAATCGCAACTGTTAATAACATCACACCGATCTCAAACCGCTGATAACCATAGCGAATAGCCACATCACCCAAACCGCCGCCACCAATCGCGCCAGCCATAGCTGAATAACCAATCAAAGTGATTAATGTAATCGTGATGCCACGCACAATACCGGGCAACGCCTCAGGAATTAATATCTTAGTAATCGTTTGCAAGGGTGACGCACCCATCGCATTCGCCGCTTCCAATAAACCTGGCGACACTTCCTTTAGCGCCCCTTCAACCAAACGCGCAAAAAAAGGAATCGCCGCTAATGCCAACGGCACCATCGCCGCAATCGTACCAATCGATGTACCAACAATAATTCGCGTTAATGGCGTAATCGCCACCATCAAAATAATAAAAGGAATCGAACGAACCCCATTCACCAGCATCGCGATACTACGATGCACCACCATGCCTTCTAAAATATGATGACGTCGGGTTACGACTAAAATCACCCCCAACGGCAATCCCAACAACACCGCAAACGCGCAAGCGACCACCACCATCAACAACGTTTGCCACGTTGCATTAAGTAAAAGACCAATCTCCACTGGCGACATAACCTAATACCTCGATACCTAAATCTTGTTCACTTAAAAAATTCAATGCTTGATGAAGATCTTGCGCATTACCTTTGGCGGCAATCACCATCATCCCAATCGTGTCATGATGCAAAAATTCTAAATTTGCCTGCAAAATATTTACCTGCACGCGATAGTGACGAATTAAATCATCAATCACCGGCTCACCCGCACTTTGCCCAATAAACGCAATCCGGATAATGGCATAACCATCCACCACCACGTCTGTTTGCAATTTATCTTGCAAAGGCTTTGGCAAACGCGCATGCAATGCAGACTGAGTGAAATTGCGCGCAATTTCTGTTTGCGGATTTTTAAACAAATTCACCACATCGGACTGCTCAATAATCCGCCCCTCATCAATCACTGCCACTTGATCCGCCACCATCTTAATCACATCCATTTCATGCGTAATTAATAAAATGGATAAGCCCATGGCTTCATTAATATCTTTAATTAAATTTAAAATCGAAACGGTCGTTTCTGGATCCAGCGCGGATGTCATTTCATCACATAATAAAACCTGCGGCTTAGTCGCCAACGCGCGCGCAATCGCCACTCGTTGTTTTTGACCTCCACTTAATTGGCTAGGATACGCCTGCGCACGCTCTTGCAAACCAATCAAATCCAACAAGGGCAACACCGCTTGTTTAATCGCGGCTTTATCATAGCCCAGCAACTCCAAAGGCAACGCAATATTGCGAAATACGGTACGCGATTGCAGTAAATTAAAATGCTGAAACACCATGCCCATACGATGGCGCGCTTGACGTAGGGCACTGGCTGGCAACTTTGTTAAGTCTTTGCCATCCACAATCACCCGACCACTGCTGGGTTTTTCTAATAAATTAACGCAACGTATTAATGTGCTTTTACCCGCACCACTTTTACCAATCACCCCAAAAATTTCACCTGGCGCGACTTGCAAATTAATATCGATTAATGCGGGTAATGTTTGGCCTTTAACTTTATAGGTTTTATTGAGATGTTCTAATGTAATCATGTTATCCGTCTAGGTCACCGGCAATGTTACGCCGGTTTGCCCTTGGTATTTACCACCACGATCAGCGTATGACGTTTCACACACTTCGTCTGACTCAAGAAATAACATTTGCGCGACACCTTCATTGGCATAAATTTTAGCCGGCAAATTCGTCGTATTAGAAAACTCTAAGGTCACATGACCTTCCCACTCGGGTTCTAACGGTGTGACATTAACAATAATCCCACAACGCGCATAGGTTGATTTGCCGACACAAATGGTTAATACATTGCGTGGAATACGAAAGTATTCGACTGTTCTGGCTAACACAAAAGAATTCGGTGGAATAATACAAACATCCGCCGTTAAGTCCATAAAACTCTTTGGATCAAATTGTTTGGGGTCGACAATAGCAGGATTTAGGTTGGTGAAAATTTTAAACTCATTGGCACAACGCACGTCGTAGCCATAACTGGAAGTACCGTAAGACACAATTTTTTGCTCATCATGATAGCGCACTTGTTTCGATTCAAATGGCTCAATCATTTGCTGCGTTTGCGCCATCCGGCGTATCCATTGATCAGATTTAATCGACATAAAGGCACTCCCATTTTTTAATTCAATTACGACTCCACCACAATCTCGGGAAATTTTACGGCATAGTTGATAGGTTGCAAAGATAAATGTGCCGCCAAGCGCAGCGCCACTTCACGATAAGTTTGAGCAACTTCGCCCTTTGCATCCGCAACGACCGTCGGTTCACCGCGATCTGCATCTTCACGAATTTGCATTGCTAATGGCAATTGGCCTAACAAAGGCACCTCACAGGCACTTGCTATTTGCTGACCACCACCTTGGCCAAACAATGCTTCTGTGTGGCCGCAGGCTGTACAAACATGCATACTCATATTTTCCACAATACCGAGCACGGGCACATTCACCTTATTAAACATCTCTAAACCTTTGCGCGCATCCAACAAAGAAATATCTTGCGGGGTAGTCACAATCACTGCGCCACTAACGGGTACTTTTTGCGCTAAAGTTAATTGGATATCACCCGTGCCTGGCGGCAAATCAATAAACAAATAATCCAAATCATCCCAAAGCGTATCGAATAATAATTGCTGCAAAGCACCACTAACCATCGGTCCGCGCCAAACCATCGGTGTTGTGGTATCAATTAAATAACCAATCGACATACTTTGAATACCGTGACGACGCACTGGAATAAATTCTTTTTGCTTAGGCTTTAAAGGTTCTTTATCCGCACCCAACATATGCGGTTGATTGGGCCCATAAATATCGGCATCCAAAATTCCTACGTTAGCGCCTGCTTGGGCGAGTGCTAATGCAAGATTCACCGTGGTGGTTGATTTACCAACACCGCCTTTTCCAGAAGCAATCGCAATAATATTTTTAATCTTAGGCAAACTTTTTTTATTCGGTGCCACGGCATGCGCTGCAATCTTCCAATCACAAATCACCTCAACCGCGTTAACCGCCGCTAGGGTTGAGACCTTTGCAATAATGCTATCGCGAATGTCTGTTGCAACGCCGTCAATCGGAAAACCAAACTGCAGCTTGATCGTCACTTTGCCATCATTGATTTCAATTTTTTTAATCGCCTTGGCGGTCGCCAAGTTAGCGGGCAGATAAGGAGGGGTGAATTCAGCTAATAAAGCTTCAATGTTGGAAACGGACAGTGCCGACATATGCAATAAGACCTCTCGCAAAAGCGCCTATCATAATACAGCTGTTCAACTTGTGCCACTCGTGCTGGCGCTAAATCCACCAGCAAAACTCTGGCAAATGAAAATTCAACTCTGGCGCTGAAATCGGTATAATCTGGACCAATTTCAATAACGATGAGCCAAACTTGTGAGCAATACTGACCAACGCCAAATTCTAATGACCATTGCCCTGCCATATGCCAATGGCGATATTCACTTGGGACATATGATAGAAGCGATTCAAGCGGATATTTGGTCACGTTGGCAAAAGCTGCAAGGCCATGATTGTTTATTTATCAGCGGTAATGATGCGCACGGCACAGGCATTATGCTGGCGGCAAAAAAAGCCGGTCTGACACCAGAAGCGCAAATTGCCAAAATTCACCAAGATCATCTTAACGACTTTAACGGCTTTTTAATCGACTTTGATAATTTTTACACCACCCACTCGCCAGAAAATCACCAACTCGCTACCGAGATTTATCAAAAGCTACAAGCTAACAATGACATTACTACCCGCACTATCTCGCAAGCTTTCGACCCTGAGGAAAATATTTTCTTGGCTGATCGTTTTATTCGCGGCGAATGTCCACGCTGCGGAGAAAAAGAGCAATACGGTGATAACTGCGAAGCCTGCGGCTCAACTTATAACCCGATGGATTTAAAAAACCCCGTGTCCGCCATCTCCGGCGCAAAACCGATTCAAAAAGAATCTGAGCATTATTTTTTCTGCTTAGAAAAATACACTGACTTTTTAAAGGAGTGGGTGAATGGCGGTCACCTGCAACCACAAATTGCTAACAAATTAAAAGAATGGTTTGACCAAGGTTTACAGCAATGGGACATTTCACGTGATGCGCCGTATTTTGGTTTTGAAATTCCAAATGCGCCTGGCAAGTATTTTTATGTGTGGTTGGATGCGCCAATTGGTTACATGGCTAGTTTAAAAAACTTAGCGGCTAACAACTCAGCGATTGATTTTGAAAAGTATTGGCAAAAAGACAGTGCTACTGAGTTATATCATTTTATTGGCAAAGACATTGTTTATTTCCATTCGCTATTTTGGCCGGCGATGCTGCATGGTTCCAATCATCGTGTACCCACTGCCATTTTTGTGCATGGCTTTTTGACGATCAATGGCAAAAAAATGTCAAAATCTCGCGGCACGTTTATCACCGCTAAAAGCTATTTAGCGCAATTTGATCCTGAATATTTACGCTATTACTTTGCCGCCAAACTGAATGGGCAAGTTGAAGATATTGATTTAAATTTTGAAGATTTTATGACACGCGTGAATGCAGATTTAGTCGGCAAGTTTGTCAATCTTGCCAGTCGTTGCGCCGGCTTTATTACCAAAAAATTCGCCGGCCAATTAGCGGCCGCACTGCCAGATCAAGCTTTATTTGACGAGTTTGTTGCAGCAGGTGCTAAGATTGGCGAATATTATGAAAAGCTGGAATACAATAAAGCCGTTCGCGAAATTATGGCGCTAGCGGATCGCGCAAATCAATATATTGATCATCACAAACCTTGGGCACTGGCCAAGGTTGCTGGCAACGAAGCACAAGTGCAAGCCGTTTGCACACAAGGTTTGAATTTATTTAAATGCTTGGCGACTTATTTAAAACCGATTCTGCCAAAAACCGCTGCCAATGTTGAAGCCTTTTTAAATATTCCCACAATGAACTGGGATAATCGCACGCAAGCCTTATTGGATCACACGATTAATCCTTTTAAACCGCTTATGCAACGTATTACCACTGACCACATCGAGGCGCTTGCCTAAAGCTAGCAATATATGACGACATCCAATAAAAAAATTATTGATGCAATTGATGCACTATTACCACAAACTCAATGCGGTTTGTGTGATTATGCTGGCTGCCGACCTTATGCGACAGCGATTGTTGAAGACGGTGCAGCGATTAATCGCTGTCCACCCGGTGGTGTGGCCACTTTGCAGCAGTTGGGTAAATTGTTGCAGCGTGATGTCGAGCCTTATCTGGCGGATATGCAAGACAAAGCAAAACCCGCGAGTGTCGTGACCATTCGTGAAGCAGAGTGTATTGGTTGCACTAAGTGTATTAAGGCGTGTCCAGTAGATGCGATTGTCGGCGCTTCAAAATTAATGCATACCGTACTAACCGATGTGTGTACGGGTTGCGATTTGTGTATCCCACCGTGTCCGGTAGATTGTATTGATAGCGTGATGATTCCAGAAAAAAATGCGGCGGCTAAACAAGCGATGGCAGATCAATCACGTGAACGTTATGAAAAGCGTCAACAGCGTTTATTGCGTGATAAAGAGGAGCTTACTAAAAAGCATCAAGCTGCCAAATTAACGGCCAGTAAAGCTGACACCGTTGCCGCCAGAAAAGCAGCGATCCAAGCGGCTGTCGCAAGAGTAAAAAAACGTCATGAATAAACAAAAACGCACGGCCATTTTTGAGAGACTCAAGGCTGCTAATCCTGCGCCAACCACAGAGTTGGAATATTGCAGTGATTTTGAATTATTGATTGCTGTTATTTTATCCGCACAAGCCACTGATATTAGCGTGAATAAAGCCACGCGTGGTTTATATGCCGTTGCCAATACTCCTGAAGCCATTCTCGCACTTGGTTTAACTGGATTAAAAAAATATATTAAAACGATTGGGCTTTATAATACGAAAGCGAAAAATATACTGGCGACTTGTAAAATGTTGGTTGAGCAACATCAATCAACTGTGCCGAATGATCGCAAAGCTTTAGAAGCTTTGCCGGGTGTGGGACGTAAAACCGCCAATGTGATTTTAAATACCGCGTTTGGTCATCCAACTGTGGCGGTAGATACGCATATTTTTAGAGTTGCTAATCGCACCAAAATTGCTACTGGTAAAACACCGTTGGAAGTCGAAAATAATCTGTTAAAAACCATTCCCAAGCCTTATTTGCATGATGCGCATCATTGGTTAATTTTACACGGTCGCTATATTTGCACCGCGCGCAAACCCAAATGTGGAAGTTGCCCAATTAATGATTTATGTGAATATGCGGAGAAAACGCAATGAGCATTAACACTGATCGCAATACGTTACGCCAAACGTTTATTGAAGCATGGCAAAAATACCAAGCACAACAAACGCTGAATGCCTTACAACAACAAATTGTGGCAATTTTGCTGCGTCATCCTGAGTATCATGATGCATTTAACCAGCCTGAACAATTACTTGAGCAAGAATACGCTACTGACAATAATCCTTTTTTACATTTGAGCTTGCATCTATCTTTACAGGAACAAATCAATACTAATCGACCGCATGGTATTGCGGCGGCTTATCAACAATTGCTAAAAACTAACGATCAACATCGTATTGAACACGCCATTATCGATATACTAGCAAGCAGTATTTGGGAAGCTCAGCAAACGGGTGTTCCACCAAACGAGCAAGAGTATTTGCAAAAAGTTCGTGCACTAGCAGAAGGCTATGACATCTGAACCACGAACCCCAGCGAGAAGTTGCCCAACACAAAACCCAGCAAACTCCCGTCGTCCCACTGTCTAATCATTATCCACAAGTTTATTTTTACTGCTAAAAGCTATATCTTGCATAAAAAAAATGGCCACATTCTTCACATTACACTCACACCGTAGCGGATATTGTTGGGCAACCTCTCACTAGCGTTCGTGGCTCAGTTG
>CAYXLV010000076.1:0-8227 GCA_964465995.1 uncultured Coxiellaceae bacterium
TTATTTATGTCACACAAATATCATTCATAAAAACAGCTCCCATTACTCTTTAAAGCAAGTCGCTGAATATATCCAAAGTAATATTTTTGAAAAAAACACCACCTGGCAAACCATGAATAAGAATCGCTTAATTAAAAAAACGAATGTGTATACAGCATTTCAAAAAACTGTTAGTGGATTTGGCAAGCTGAATATTATGCTCATGTTAGATCGCCAGCTGATGCAAAGCCTGGATCACTTAGATGGGCATGCACGACAGCTCAATGATTCGCAAGCGCAGTCTGCGGCGTTTAACATGACAGCGCAAGTTAGAACGCAATCGAAACAGTTTCTTGGCAGTTTATATCTATACCACCATGACCAAAATCAAATCAATGAGTTACAAGCAAAGCAAAAGGCGTTTGATCGCAACACGCAGTGCACCTTTAAGCAAGGCGTTCAATCCTTAAAGGTGCACCGCGATGGTGCGATTTATCGCGGTGTGATGAAAGCTTTATTTGTGATTGGCAGCATTTGTACCCTTGGCGCACTGTGCGTACCTAAATCAATTCATTATCGTCTCACCACCGGGTCATGGAATTTTTGGGAAGATAAAACACGTTCTCATGTTAAAACAGAATCAGCAATGCATAAGTTAAATGCAATTAAAAATAGCGCTCCGCAATTATTACTGGCGAAGACTGGTTAGACCAAGTTAACTTGCCCTCAGAAGGTCGTGGTGGGTGTGGATGTTACCACTCCCGCCACTTTTTTTATAAGCTTTTGGGGCAGCGAAATTGATAAAGAATACCCGGCAAGTAAGGGTTAATTGGATTATCGGCAATTAATTCAAAGCTGGCAGACTGACCAGCCAGTTTAAAAGTGACAGTAAACACCCGAGCATTTGTGGTTGAACCAAGGGTTGCTGTATTGAGTAAACGCAACCAAGCCCAAGGACCTGTTTTAGTTACCGTCGGGTGTTGGTCTTTTGTATTAAAACCAATCGTCACAAAATCCGCATCCGGTCCTGGCCAACTAAATGCAGTAGGTTTTGTAGTTGTTGCTTGAAAAATAACATTTTGACCGCCAAGGTTGAGGACAAAAGAGGTCAAGCCTTTTGATAGATGCTTTAGCTGTAACTGCAGCTTCATTGATGGTGACTTTGGATTGTTCGTAAAAAACATTTTTTGAATCAACGAGGCACGTAAAAACATATTTAAATGCGCTTGCGATATTGGCAGCGATTGCCCGTCCAATTGTTTCCACACCCAGAAGTTGCCGCTCGTATTAACAAACGGTTTTAATAAATAATTAAAATATACTTCCATTGTGCCATTAGGCCCAAAAAAACTGCGCATCGATTGAAAAGAAATATCTTTAGCGCTGTTTTTAAAAATCGGAAATAAACCGTTAATTTTTTGCTGATAAAATGGCAGTACGAGCCGCTGCCAAATACTATTTAAATAAAGGTGAGTATTAGCGAGCAGCAGCGTCCAACTAGAGTGTGCAATACTCGTTAACCAGCCCTGCAAGGGTGCGGCAAATTCTGTGCGCGCAGCTAATAAGTCAGTAATGGGGTCACCCTTGCCATGCTGCACAAAGCGATCACTGGCTGCGTCGTAGCTGGCTTTATTCACACTGTTGGCTTGATTAATTTTCTGCAAATACGCACTTAAATTTTTCAAAAGCGGCTGTGCCTTGGCAAAGTGATCAGTTTGTTTGGCAAAAGCTTGGAGAGCAATAAAACGTGGATCTTTAGCCACTTGTGTAGCACCGCTTTGTAAAGCCAGCTGGATATTATTAAGCACGCCATTTGCTAACTTGATCAATGGTGAATTGGGTTGTTGCAACAGTTGGATAGTCTTTAATAAATCACCGATATTGTTTGGTGCTGCGACTTGCACATTGGCCATAATGCCAAGCCACTGCTTGCTGTAATACTGCAAGTAGAGTGCCTTCACTTGCTGAGTGAGTTGTTGTTCCTGTTGCGGCGTCAGTGAATTAGTTTTGCTGCCGCCTAGCACCCAATTGTCTTTGGTTAATAAAAGACTCACCGCTGGAATTTTCTTATTAAGAATCGTTTTAAAATACGCCGGGTGATAAAAAGCTGGGATGGTCGCTTGGCTTAAGTTAAATCCTGGGATCACTGCATTGGTGATGGGGATATTGCTAGATGGATATTCACCTTGCAATTCAATAAATGCAAATTGTGCCTTAGAAACTTGGTTAAGCACTTGGCGGGCGTTGCTCACTAATTTTTTATCTTGCGTCCATTGAAGCTTTAAGCGCAGGAGGTGCTGTAAATGTTGGTGCAGCTGCTGTTGCAATCCAAGTTGCTTGGGATATTGCTGACGTAAGTACAAAGTAAACCAATGCAAGACTGCTTTCGCATTAAAGCGCTCTGGCGTGGTTAACATAAGATAAGCGCGCAGACTGCTATACAAAGCCACTTTATCATTGGGGATGGCTTGTTGAATGCTAGTGCGCAGCGCTTGTAAAAAGAAAGCTTTAAATTGATTTTTTAAAATACGTTGATAAATTGCGCGCACAGAAGCTTTCAGCTGATGGCTTTGGATAAGCCCCGTGAAAGTGGCTAAATCATTATGCTGTTTAGCAGCACTAGTTAGTGTGGCATTTAAAATATTCAACTTCTCGAGCCACGGCATTTTTTTAGAGAGAGCTGAACTTTCGCTGACTGTCGCTAAATTTTGTTGCAGATGATTCAGTGTTTTAATATTTTGTTGAAAACCAACATGCCATAACAAAGCCAAACTACCCACCACGATAGCTGCCGCGGGTATAGTCAGAAGTCGTGCCCAATTAACGCTAATTTTTTTGGCTGAGCGTGTTGGCAAAACCGCAGTGATCGTTTTAAAAATTTGACGGCTAAAGTAAGCCAACTGTTGCGCACGCGGTGGCTTGTGCGCCACACTGAGCTGACACTCGTCACTCAGCGTTTTAGCCAGCACATTAATACTATTGCCCTGCTGCAAACTGCTGGTAAAGAACACACCCGTTAAGGCCGAACGATCCCAAGGCAGTTGCTCGATCAGTTGGCGCAATAAATCATTTAGCGCATCCATTTGCAGCGGAAAGTCTTTTATATGGTGACGCTTTTGTAAATTCTGTTCATGATGCAAACGCCACACCAAGCGCTGATGGAGTTGCTTTAATAATTGATGACTTTGTTCATTGAACTGTTCAATCAGGGAGTGTTCATGGTCTTGCACTAATGCAAACCCTAATGGTTGCTCACGCTCTTCAGCCGTTTGATCCGCAAAATAATCAGTAAAACCTGCCATTCGATCACACTGAGTGATTATGATCTGAATTTGCAAATGACCAAACTGCATTTGCAGTGGATGAATTTGTTGCATAAAGCGCTGCGCTAAAGCAGGTATTTGGTCACGGTGCTGAATGAGTGTCGCATAATCCAATACCAACACAAGATATTTTAATCGCGACTGTGCATAAGACCTGCAAGCCTGCATGACTTTTTGCCACACTACGGCTGCTGCTAAATCATCCGTCGCAGGTAATGCATATCGACCATTAGGATCAACAAACACAGTGTCTTCGGTAATCCACCAATCAATTCGTTGTGTAGACCGCAGCGTATTTAATTGTTGCGGCGCTGTATGGCACAACGGCAAATCGGCATTGGCAAGCAAGGCAGTTTTGCCACTACTCTTTGGTCCCAATAGTAAAACCCAAGGTCGCTGCCGACGTTGCCAAAAAGAACCCGAGCCGCTTTTTTTTAACTGCTGCCAGGCATGTTTAATATTGTCTCGAAATAATTGGCAGGTTTGTTGCTCGTTATAATTCAGCGGCGTCGGTAGTGTTTTCGATTGTAAAATGAAGCGGATGATAAGGGCACTGCCAGTCACTAACCAAACAAAGCCAATCGCAATTGTTGCAATGAGTTGCATTGTAAAGCTGGGTATCCAAATCCAAATCGCGGCAATGGCCAACAACGTGGCCATGATCAGTGCGAGTAATTTGCTAAGGTAACGCATGGTTTAACTCTTGTTACTTTTAAAAAGTTCTAAGGTTTGTTGCAACGGTTGGCTGAGTTTTTCTAGGCGATGGTAATAAGGCACAAAAATTGCAATAGCAATTAACCCGGCAATCACCAGGCTTAACCAAACTGGTGGTAGGCGCCAGCGACGAGTGTGGCTAGGTTGTGTGGGTGGCGGTGCAATTAATAAGCGTCGAGAAAACTCACCGCGTTGTTGACGCACGATATCGTATAAATTATCGATAAAGGTAATCAGCTGCTGTTGCTGTTTAGTACCGCGAAACTTGCCTTGAAACCCTAAACTTAAACAAATATATCCAAGCTCAAGCAGATCCAAATACAGTGCAGGATCTTCAGCACCACGTTGTAAAATTAAAAAAAATCGTTCACCACCGTTGGTTTCGCGTTGAAAGGTTTTTAATAAACCTTGTTGCTGCCATTGCACAGATTGTCCCCATGCACTCTCACCAATAATTTCATCAATCAATGCACACAATAAATAGCGTGCACCTAAAATCACTTGTGATCGATAACTGAGTGCATGTGCTTTATTTTCAAATGTTTTAATTGCATCAGCCAGTGTGGTGTGCAAGCGGTCAATATTGGGGGTGGACATTTGTTCACGTAACTGCGAGGCAATGGTTAATAATGGTGCGGCGGCGGCGAGCATTGGGTTTAAAGCAATGGTGGTGCGAAAGCTTGTGGTATGAGAGTCAATACTGGTGGATAAAGCTTCACGCGCCATCGATTCTGAAGGAGACGTCAGCTCGCATGACGATAAATTTTCTGGATTGTGATTGTCTAAGTCATCAAGCATATGAAAAAAATAAGGTGATGAATTGAATGCGGTGATTATAACACCATTGCTCAAAATTTATATGGGCTTTTTTAAAGCACGGTGGCCAATATCATGTCGATAAAAATAGTCGGGCCAAGTGATTTGTTTCGCTAATTGATAGGCTTTACTTTGCGCCGTTGCTACATCATCACCCAAGGCAGTGACGGCTAATACTCGACCACCATTGGTGACAATTTGATTATTTTGCAAAGCGGTGCCGGCATGAAAAATTTTGCAATCAGTTGGTGTGGTTTGTGCCAAGCCATCGATAGCAACACCTTTTTGATAGCTGGTAGGATAACCACCCGCGGCTAAAACCACGGCCAGTGCCACGCGTTTATCCCATTGAATAGTCGCTTGATCCAATTGGCCTTGTAGTGCGAGTTCACACAGTTCCACGACGTCAGATTGTAAGCGCATCAGAATAGGTTGCGTTTCTGGATCACCCATGCGGCAGTTAAATTCCAACACTTTAATCTCTTGCTGAGGTGTAATCATTAATCCGGCATATAAAAATCCAACATACGGTGTGCCCGCTTTAGCCATTGCCGCAATAGTCGGTTGGATGACCTGCTGCATAATTTGCTGTTCAAGTTGCGCATTGGCGAGCGGCGAAGGTGAATAAGCGCCCATGCCACCGGTGTTCGGACCAAGATCACCATCATCACGACGCTTATGATCTTGCGAGCTCGCTAAGGGTAAGCAATGTTGACCATCACTCATCACAATAAAACTTAATTCTTCGCCATTTAAAAATTCTTCGATAACGATAGATTGACCTGCACTGCCGAATTGTTTGTCTGCCAGCATGGCAATAACGGCTGCTTGAGCGGCGGCTTTGGTTTCAGCAATGACCACACCTTTGCCAGCCGCAAGCCCATCGGCTTTGATCACGATCGGGTAGGACTGATTGTTAAGATAAGCGAGTGCTGCCTCTTGGTCGGTAAAGTTTGCATAGGCCGCGGTAGGAATACCATGTTGTTTTAAGAAATCTTTGCAAAAGCGTTTTGAGCTTTCAAGTTGGGTGGCAAGTTGGCTGGGTCCAAAAATAGCCAGCTTGGCTTTTTGAAATTGATCAACAATACCAGCGGCGAGCGGTGCTTCAGGCCCGACAATGGTCAAATTAACCGCATGACTTTTTGCAAAGTTCACTAAGTCATCAATGGCGGTTGCTGGAATATCAAGATTACTGGTTTTGGGTTCTTGGGCGGTGCCGGCATTGCCGGGTGCGACCCAAATTTGTTGAACTCGATCAGATTGCGCGACTTTCCAGGTGATGGCATGTTCACGTCCGCCACCGCCAATGATTAGGATATTCATGTATTAGCCTCACTGCTTATTTTAATGTCGAAAATGTCGAGTGCCGGTGAAGACCATCGCCATCCCGGCTTGATTGGCAGCCGCGATCACCTCAGGATCACGCTTGGAGCCACCCGGTTGAATAATTGCTTTAATGCCTGCCGCTGCGGCAACTTCAATACCATCGGCAAAAGGAAAAAACGCATCCGATGCTAGCACAGTGTTGTCTAAGCTAAGCCCAGCATCACTGGCTTTTTGAACTGCAATCCTCGCGCTAAAAACACGACTGGTTTGGCCGCTGCCTATACCCAAGGTCATGCCATCTTTGGCATAAACAATGGCGTTGGATTTTACAAAGCGCACGACTTGCCAAGCGAACAGTAAATCGGCGAGCTCGCTGTCACTGGGTTGGCGTGTTGTGACTACGCTTAAATCAGAGGCGCTGATGACCGCTTGATCACTATCTTGCATGAGTAAGCCGCCTGAGACGGAGTGCAGTGTATGTGTATGGTGAATGCTTGGCGCACCAGTTTGTAATACGCGGCAATTTTTCTTTTGTGCCAGAATGGCTAGCGCGGCGTCTGATACGGCGGGCGCTAAAATGACTTCAACAAATTGTTGTTCAGTGATTGCGGTTGCTGTTGGCGCATCCAAAGTTTGGTTAACCGCAATAATGCCACCAAACGCTGAGGTTGCATCGGTCGCATAGGCATTTTGGTAAGCGGATACTAACTGATCACTTTGGGCAACACCGCAAGGTGTCGCATGTTTTACAATCACGCAAGCGGCGACCTCAGGGTTTAATGCTCTCACACAAGCTAGTGCCGCATCGGCATCAACTAGATTGTTAAATGATAAAGGTTTGCCTTGTAATAAACTTGCTTGCGCTAAACTGCCAGCTTGCGGTGGTGTGCTCTCATAAAAGGCAGCAGCTTGATGTGGGTTTTCGCCGTAGCGACAATCAAATTTTTTGTGGAAGCTGGGTCGAAACGTATCTGGAAAATGCGTGTCCGTAGAATCAGTTAACTGTTGCGCAAAATATTGACTAATTGCAGCATCGTAATGCGCAGTATGAGTAAACGTTTTATAAGCTAGCCGACGTCGAGTTTCAGAATTGGTGTGGCCATGCGCTTTGAGCTCAGCAATGATGCTTGGGTAATCGCTTGGATCAACCACAACGGTTACCGCATCATGATTTTTGGCTGCCGCTCGTAACATGGTGGGCCCGCCAATATCAATTTGTTCTACTGCTTCAGGAAAAGTGCAATCGGCTTCGGCTATTGTTTGTTGGAAGGGGTAAAGATTGACGACTAAAAGATCAATCGGCGAAATGGCATGACTTTCCATTTCAGTATCATCAAGGCCGCGTCGTCCTAATAAACCGCCATGAATTTTCGGATGCAGTGTTTTAACTCTGCCACCAAGGATTTCAGGAAATCCGGTGTAACTTGCTACTTCAATAATTGGAAGGTCAGATTGGCGCAACAACTTGGCAGTGCCACCGGTTGCGATAATATCGATACCCATCGCCGCCAGTTGTTGTGCAAATTCAACTAAACCTGTTTTATCAGATGTACTAATTAAAGCACGTTGAACCACAGGTTTAGTCGACATCTGTTTACTTAATCTCGTAAATTGCCATTTTTTTGCGCAATGTACCGCGGCTAATGCCTAAAACCTTAGCAGCTTTACTTTGGTTGTTGTTAGTTAAGCGAAGTACCATTTCGATCAATGGCTTTTCAACTTCCGCTAACACCATACCGTACAGATTAGCTGGTGTTTGACCATCTAACTGTGCGAAGTATTGCTGTAAAGATTGACGTACGCTGTCGCGTAGAGATTGGCTTGAAATTGCTGGTTTTGTTTCTGGTGTCATAGTTATCACTTCATTTTCCATCACTTGTGCAAATCCTTTCAATGTAGTGACTCCCTTGTGTTTTTTTTTAACTCTTCCCTACCTGGATTTAAACTTGATTTTGTCCATCTATTAATCAAGGACCGCCATTATAGCATCAGCGAAAAGGTTCTCAAGGGGCAAATAGAAAAAATTTTACTCAAATCGAGTGGTTCGTAACGAGTACGTAATATTAGTC
>CAYXLV010000077.1:0-8209 GCA_964465995.1 uncultured Coxiellaceae bacterium
GGCACATAAATTTTGTCATTATCGGCATATTCTAACGTTAAATATTCATTTTCCACATTATCCAATTTAATGGTTTGCAAGCCTAAGTAACGGCCGACACCATGATCAATATGCACAACCGGCGCCCCAATATTCAGCTCCGTTAAATTACGAATCATTAAATTAGGATCAAGTTGTCGCTCTTTTTGATAGCGACGTTGTACCACCTGTGCGCCAAATAAACATGATTCAGTAATTACTGCAATTTTGGGGTCGTCTAACTGAAAGCCATGGTTAAGCGGTGCAACGGTAATGCCATAGCTTTCATTGCCATCTATAAAATCGCTCCAATGTTGGTAGGGTGCGGGTCTTAATGCAATAGTGCTTAACAGGTCGAGTAACACTTCGCGCCGCCCAGTGCTTTCAGTGGCAAATAAAATACGCCCAGCAAATTGATTAATAAAATCTTCCAGTAAGCCTAGTGGGCGTTTATGACGACTCTGAATTAAAACGGAAGGTAACGCTGCTGTATTAAAAGCGATATGTTGTTTGCTTGTGCTGGCTGGGTTGATTTCAATTTGGGTAAAAGCTTTCATTGCAGCAAAGCAATCATTGACCGGTGTAAACAATACATTGGGTTCGAGTAACGGGCGCGTGATGTCATAACGTAATTGCTCATAACGTTCCGTTACTTCATCCCAAAATTGTTGAGCGGTATCGGTTAGATTACCCATAAAAATAAGTTTTGATTTTGCGGGTAAGTAATCAAAAAATAAATGGGTCTCGTCAAAAAATAGCGGTAGATAATATTCAATCCCAGCGGCTGATTCGCCTTCGCTGACATTACTATAAATAGGTGCATCAAGCGGGTTGCCGCTAAACTTGCTGCGCCAAGCTTGTCGAAATTGGGTGATGCTTGCATCAGTGAGTGGGTATTCGCGGGCGGGTAAGCAGTGAATATTAGTGATTTTTTCAATCGAACGTTGGGTTTCGGTATCAAAGCTGCGAATGCTTTCCACTTCATCATCAAATAACTCAATGCGAAATGGCGTTTTTGAACCCATTGGATAAACATCGAGAATGCTGCCTCGCAATGCAAATTCACCGTGTTCATAAACAGATTCAACATGACGGTAGCCTGCCGCAATAAATTGTTCGCGGTAAGTGCTTGGGTTTAACCGATCGCCAATTTTTAAAACAAATGATTGCGCTTGAATATAATTTCTCGGCAATAAGCGGTGCATTAAAGTGGGGAGGGCGGCAATCACAATGCCACTGTTGAGTAATGGCAGTTGATAAAGGGTTAATAAACGGTCAGAGACTAAGTCAGCGTGCGGAGAAAAGTGATCATACGGTAAGGTTTCCCAATCTTGGAAACGTAAAATCGGCAGTTCTGGTGTTTTAAAATAGCTTAATTCATGCGCTAACTCACTGGCGGCGTGAATATCAGGTGTAATGACAACCAGTGGTTGGGAAAGACTGGCAGCCAGTTTGACAATGGCAAGGCTTTGACTGCTGCCATGGAGCTTAGACCAATGTAGATGACTGTCTTGTGCTTTTGGTGGCGGTGGCTGTAGTACGTTGGCGAGAGTCATTGGCAGATCCTGGTTGAGTGCTAAAGGCCGTGTATTCTATAACAGGTGTTTTAATTGTCTAGTAATGCATCCACTTTGCTGGCACAAATAAAATCATTTTCAGATAAACCACCAATGGCGTGAGTTGAATATTTAACCAGGCAATATTGATAGCTGACCTGCAAGTCTGGGTGGTGGTTTTCTTGATTAGCAATATGAGCCACTGCATTCACAAATGACATGGTGCGAAAAAAATTTTTAAAGGTGAATTGGCGTGATAATTCAGTCGCATTATCATTCAGTTGCCAGTTTGGAATCGCTTTTAGTAATTCTTTTGCGGCAGCCGGAGTGAGTGCGGCAACGCCACCTTCGCAGGGTTGGCATTTCTTTTTCGATAAATCATTCATCGGTGTTTTCCTTAACGGTTAAATTGAACGGGTGATAATGCCACCGCCTAGGCAAACATTATCTGCATAAAACACCACAGATTGACCGGGAGTAATTGCCCGTTGTGGTGTGGTAAATGTGACTTGATATTGCGTGTCATTTATTTGCGTTACCGTGCAAGCTTGATCGGCTTGACGATAACGTGTTTTAGCCGCGCAATCAAAGGTGGCTGCTGGCGCAGATTCAGCAACCCAATGTAACTGTTCGCAGACTAAGCCTTGTGAATATAACAGTGGATGATCATGTCCTTGGGCAACAATTAATGTGTTATTCGGTATATCTTTTGCGACAACATACCAGGCAGTGTCACCAGCATCTTTACGCCCACCGATATTTAAACCTTTGCGTTGGCCAAGCGTATAAAACATTAAGCCATCGTGTTGACCAATAAGTTCACCCGCAGGTGTTTGCATGGGGCCGGGTTGCGCTAATAAAAATTCGCTTAAAAAATCTTTAAACTTACGCTCGCCAATAAAACAAATACCCGTGCTGTCTTTCTTTTTGGCATTGATTAAACCGGCTTTTGCCGCTATTGCGCGAACTTGTGGTTTTTCGATATGGCCGATGGGGAAGAGTGCATGTGCCAGTGCATGTTGGCCAAGTGTATAAAGAAAGTAAGTTTGATCTTTATTGGTATCAATGCCTTTGTGCATTTGATAATGCGTACCGACTTTTTGAATCTGTGCGTAATGGCCTGTTGCTAAATAATCGGCGCCTAACGCCAAAGCGTGTTGTAAAAAAACTTTGAATTTTATTTCTTTGTTGCACCAAATGTCTGGGTTGGGTGTGCGCCCGGCATTAAATTCATCTAAACAATATTGAAATACGTTGTTCCAATACTCACGTGAAAAATTAATCGTTTCAAAAGGAATTTGCAGTTGTTGGCAAACTGCATATGCATCGGCAAGATCTTGTTCGGCGTGGCAGTAAGGATCATCTTGCTCCCAATTCTGCATAAAAATACCAGTGACATCATAGCCTTGTTCTTTTAATAAGAACGCGCTGACTGCAGAGTCAACTCCGCCAGAAAGCCCAACCACCACCTTTTTACCCGTCTGTTTCATGCCGCTTAGTGTATGGTTTTTGTTCAGCAAGTCAAGGTTGAGTCAGCTGCATAGCAGTTGGGTTAAATACTAATCAATTACTTCCGTTTTTGATATTTATATCTTAGGCCGCTTGTACAGCTTTGTTGGTTTATGTATATTTGGCCCCGAATGTTGATAACAGCGGTATTGTCTTATCACATTGGGATGTTTTTTTTGAAAATTTAAAATTTCATTTCAAAATAATAAAAGGTAGAACGGATGCAAGAACCCATCTCTAATCAAGATTCTAACCAGAGTGAAGACGCGAAAAAATCAGAGCGAAGTGGTAGTGAGACCACTCCACTACTCGGTGCCTCTAAACACAAAAAAACACTTCCTAAATCAGTAAAGACCCAGTCTAAAGTTGTCGTTCAGGCCGCTGCTACGGGAACAAATAGGCTAATTACAACTTTTACAAATTTAGGGTGTTTTTTTATAATTGCAAGGCTTGGGTCTGATGAGCTTGCTTCTTTGCCTTATGTTTCAGCGATACATGCGCTCGTTAATATAACTGTCTTAACCTTCCAGTCTCCCAGTGGTGGGAAGATGGCTGCATTATACAATCGAAAAGTTCCCCCCAAAAAAATAGCAGACATGATTAGGGAAACTCAGTTTATGGGGGTATTGGTTGCTTTGCCATTTATTCCTGCGATGTATGCTGCCCCCTTTATAATCAATCTCTGTGGAGTAGAGCGTAGTGTTACCAATAAGCTTTTTGAATACTTCCTATTTAGATCAATAGCTCTGCCATTAGATGCTTTGCGGGTGCCTAGTCAGCAGCTTTTTATCGGCACGGATATGAAAATTTATGCTCTAATGCTGAATTTATTAACATCTGGGTTACAGATTTCATTTGTGCTTATGGTTAATTTTGATACATTTGGTTTGAGGCAGTATGGAATAACCGCAATTGGTTTAACTTTCCCTGTTGTTTCACTTTTGCAGCTTCTTTCCAATGAAATAGTGCTGAAACTTAAGGGCTATCCGACAACTTTCGCAGCATTGTTTGGTAGAACTGAGAGAAGTTACATTTGGAATAAAGGCTGGCCTGTTTCGCTGCAGTATTTTCTTGAGTTTAGCAGTGTGGTAGGCGTATCGGTGATGACTGGATTTTTAGGGACTGAGATGCTTCGTGTTCGAGGTATAACGTCACTTGTCAGCAGCTTTATCATGCCGTTGATTTTTGCATTTTCGCAAGGAGCTACCTATTCTGTAGCTGATGTAAAAGTCAAAATTGAAAAAGGGGAGCTTAGCAACTCGCAACTGAGAAAAACTGCCTACACTAGTATACTCTTTGGCTCTGGTGTAGTGACCGCCATGTTGGTTGCACTCGCCATAGATAGTAACTGGTATTTGTCGATAGCGGGGGCTGATAATTATCCATTTTCAAAAGAAGATCGCAGTTTGATGCGTAAACTAGTTTTAATGAATGCCTCAGCTCAAATGTTTGAAGCAGTACGCAATATTTCTTCTGGCGTGACCAAAGGCCTAAATAATACTCGTTTTTCGTCGGCTTCAAGTGTTTTTTTTAGATTATTTTTAAAAACAGCTTTAGCTTTAGTGTTAGGGTTTGTTGTGCATTTAGATCTGATTGGATTTGCATCATCAAATATTATTAGCTTAGCTTTAGAATCCATTCTCATTTTCACATATATGCACTACAGCACTCAGGCCATGCATTGGGCATTAACCGGTGAAGAAAGCCATAAAGGTTATTTGGGTGAGGTTAAGGATGAGTTTTTGGGGCTGGCTTCTTACATAAAATCAATTTTCTGTTGCCGAGAACCGACAAGCCAGATTTCGTCTCGTGCCAGTTTTTTTCACATTCAAGGTAGTGTAAATGACTTGAGTACTATACGTAATTATAGTCAAACGCGTAATGATGAGCAGACGCATGGCGATAATCAGATGCAGGATGATAATGATGATGAAGATATTAATTTTGATCTTAAACAATAAGATGCTCTTAAAACCAATACAATCGCAAGAGGGCTAAAGGAGATGGATATCAAAGATATTATGGAAGTTTTGCCACACCGATATCCTTTTCTACTCATTGATAAAGTGATTGAGCACAAGCCATTTGAATCTGGCGTAGGGATTAAGAATGTAACGGTGAATGAGCCATATTTTCAAGGCCATTTTGCTGATTTAAAAATAGTTCCAGGTGTGATTATTGTTGAAAGTTGTGCTCAGATGCTAGGTTTAGTTTGTGCGAATAGAGAGGCTAAAGCGCAACGGCATCAGTACCTTGCTGCTGTTAAAGAGTTCCAATTTAAGCAATCCGTCGTACCTGGTGATGTTATGCACATAAAAGTAAAAGTGAGTGAAAAACGATTTAATTTGATTCAGGGCTCAGTGAAAGTTAAAACAAAACGAGGATTAGTAGCTTCGGGGATTATTGTTAATACAAATATGGAGTAGTTATTTGAATACGGATATAGCAGGACAATTTGATGTCATTATACTAGGAGGTGGTTTAGCTGGGCTTTGTTTGGCTAGGCAATTAATGTTGCGTGATCCCCAGTTTTCTATTTTAGTACTTGAAAGAAACAGCTTTCCACTTCCAGAGGCAGCTCATAAAGTAGGTGAGTCTACTGTGGAACTTGGCTCGCATTATCTTGCTAATGTATTAGATTTAGCTGATCATTTGAATGAGTCGCATTTGCCAAAAGCAGGACTGCGTTTTTTCTTTTCTGCCGGTGATAATACTTGTATTGAAAATCGATTTGAATTTGGTAGTAATGACTTCCCGTTTGCGCCAAGTTTTCAGATTGATCGCGGCCGACTAGAAAACTTTCTTTACCAAAGTAATTTAACTTTAGGTGTTACCGTTTTAGATGGTATGCGCGTGATAGATTGTGAAACTGGATCTCCGCATGCTGTTGTGGCCCGAAAAAATTCTAACATACAAAAATTTAAGGCGCGTTGGGTGGTTGATGCTACCGGGCGCTTTAGTTTAATTAAGAATAAAAACCAATTAAAGCTACCTAATCAGCATAATGTCAATGCATGCTGGTTTCGTCTTAAAACAAAAATTAACATTGATGATTGGTTTTCTGGTCCGTCTGCGCATGAACATGTGCCAAAGGGGTTACGGTATTATAGTACCAATCATCTAATGGGCGAAGGGTATTGGGTTTGGGTTATCCCTCTTGCCTCTGGTTCGACAAGTATTGGTATTGTTGCTGCCGAGGATTTTCACCCTTTTGATCAAATTAAAAATTTTGAAAATGCTTTAACGTGGTTGAGACTGCATGAGCCACAGTGTGCAACTGCCGTTGAACAATCAATCGATACATTGCAGGATTTTCACCGCCTCAGAAATTTTTCTTATGGTTGTTCGCAAGTATTTTCCGAAGAAAAATGGTGTCTTACTGGCGAGGCAGGTCTGTTTCTCGATCCACTGTATTCACCAGGTACGGATTTTATTGCTGTTAATAATACGTTGATTACGCAGTTGATTTGTGCTGAAAGGCAAGGAATTTCTACGGAGTTATCTTTTAAACAGTACCAAATCTTCTATAGGGAGATGTATGAATCTTCTTTGAGTATATATGAGGGCCAATATGCTGTTATGGGTAATAGCGATATAATGATTCAGAAAATCATCTGGGATTATGCGATATATTGGGGTTTTACAGCCTTACTATATTCTCAAGGTAAGTTATGTGATTATACTTTTTTGCCGAAAGTAAGGCATTATTTGCAACAACTTAATACCTTGAACTTAAAAATCCAAAATAAATTTCGTCAAGGTATTGTTCCAAAAGTGAAGGTGGCGACGCGTAGTTACCTTAATACTCTGACACTGCCTGATATTAGCCCTTGGCAAAAATCTTTAGTGGCTGAGTTTAATGATAGTCAGTTAGTAATGGAAATTAAAAATAATTTAACCAAACTGCAAAAATTGGCAAAGAGCTTATACTAGCTTGATGTAAATTAAGCATGGTATTAGTGTTTTATTTTTTTATCTAAATAAATAGCAAATTGGAGGTGCTAATGAAAAATGATGTAATTGAACGTAGTTATATTACTGATAGGGTGGAACTTGTTGAAAAAGTAAAAGCTAGTTTAATTTCGGCATTGAACTTGGATTATAAGCCTGAACAAATTCATCCTGATGAGGTTTTATTTGGCACTGGTTTAGCGTTGGATTCAATAGATTCTTTGCAATTAACGGTTTCTTTAAAAAATGACTTGGGTGTTGAAATTAAAGAAAATGAAATGTGGGCTTTGCGCTCGGTCAATACCATTGCCGACTTTATCCTCAGTGCAAAAGGGTTGATATCATTAGAAGGCACTGACCGTTTAGAAAATTACAAAACCGAGGCGGGTGCCATGTTGGGTTATGATAATATTCGAAACCATGTAATTTTTTATGAAAACCAATCATATAGTATTTTGAAAATTAATGATGAAGCCGAACTTGAGAAGTTAAATGAGCTAGTGACAAAGGACATTGATTTTACTCCAGAGGGTTCGGTCACGCAAACATTGCTGCTTAATGAAGCCGGGCAATTGGTTTCTGTGATGTATTTTATGAATAATTTTGATCATTATTACCTGTTGGTTCTCAATAAAGATAAAAGCAATATAATAGATATTTTGAATAATGCATCCATAGATTATGAGGATTTATCTTCTAGTGCCACGTTGATTTCATTGGAGGGTTATAAAGCAACTGACTTTATGGAGTCAGCATTTGATGTGGTTGTTTCTACTTTGAAGCCATTTTCATTTTCGCTGGAAACACTTGATTGTGGTCAGATGTGTTTAGTTACTCGACTAGATATGCATGGTGAGTTTGGCTTTTTATTAGTGGCATTTGAAAACGAGGCAAAGCAAGAATTAACTCAAAAATTTGCCAATCAAGATTTAGCTTTATTAGCAGAAGATAAAGCAATTGAAGAGGGTGCGAAGAGATTGCTTTGGCTTGAAGCATGTATTTTCTATCCAGATATTTGCCTGTTAAACAATGAAAATATTTTTGAGGCGGGTATTGGTGCCATGCTGTCTTTTGATAAAGATTCTTTTGTCGGAAAAACAGCGGTTGAAGATATGTGGGCAACTTATCAGCTTGTACATTTTCAGTGCGCGAGTAAGTTGGAGTCTGGTAGAGCG
>CAYXLV010000078.1:0-8111 GCA_964465995.1 uncultured Coxiellaceae bacterium
GAATTATTAAGCCTTGTGAATGTTGTGAATGTTTTTTCTTTGCTGATTTTTCCAGCCAAAAAAACATTTCCATAATTAGTTATAATAACGCTGTAGTCTAAATGTGCTTGAATTTTTGCAACTTTTTCATCGGCATAAAAGCCAAGATTTGCAGTATTTAATTTTCTTCGTTTACTTATCTCTGGTTTTTTATCTTGGCCTATTTGACCTCTCTCATTCCAACCATTCACCCACACTTCCCCATCTTGAGTTAGCATGAGTAAGTGATGTGATCCTGAGGAAATTTTAACGATTGACGATGGTTCTTTTACTAAGGAGTCCTTACATATGGTGCCGTATATTTCGATTGAAAACACTCTTCCTTGTTGAGTCAAAAGGTGAATAGCATTTCCACCCTTAGCTATGCTAATGACAGCATCATCTTCAGGTAAATCGAGCTCGGGTGTGATTTCTTGAGGGCTATTTGTTACCTCTAGATAGTATATTCGGCCTTGTTTTGTTCGTAATATTACATAGTCTGACATTGATGAGGTGGGGCTGCCAACTAGCTCTACCACACTGTCGCTTGGGTCTGAAGATTTATCTAGTGGTAAATCCAGTCTTTTCCAGCCGCTGCTGTCATTGCGAGATTTGTTATAGAGATGACCTGATTTAGTTAGTATGTAGTCTATTAAGCGACTAGATACAATATCCACAGGACTTTTAATGTTATGGTGAAATATGGTGGGGGCAAGTGTCTGCGTGGTAGGCTCATATTCATAGAGGTTGCCGGAGGAGGTAGTAACAAAAATGGCGCTATGAGAGTTGATTAGTTTGCTTGCAGTGTCATTATTCTTTTGGAGTGGCAGCACTTCTTTATTGGTATCAATGTTAATGACTTTGCCAGTTTCAGTAATCGCTAGATTTTTAGCTTGCCTATTAAGCATCAACTGCACGGGTTTATCCTGGTTCTCATAACTTGTTTTTCGGTTGAGGTTTAGTAAACGTCGGTCGAACGAATTATAGAGATAAATTGAGCCGTAATGATCAAGATGAAGACTCATGGGTTGGGCTGCAGAGTATTCGAGTTTTTTTGGGGTTTTTGAGCTAAGTTCGTAAAGATACCAACAAGTCTGCCTTAAAGTTAAAAAATCCTTCCAATGAAGAAGTCGCATAATGCCTTTTTGGCTTGTTAATAGATCTTCAGGAAGCTCCCCAAATTGTCCTGCCGCTTGTTTTTGTCGTTCAAGTCTTTCTGATTTTTCATAATTGGTATCTAATATTGATACTCTTTCACTTTTTTTCCCATTCTCGTTTGTTTTTGGTTCTAGTTGAGTAGTATTGGCTAGCTCATGCCCCAAGAATAAAAGCATATCAGATAGTTGATTAAGACTATCTTGAAAGCTATTGTTATTGGGTTCGATGGTTGCAATATATGTTTTTGCTTGAATAACTTTTTGTAACCATTCTTGTAATGGTGGTGGGGTGGTTGATGATAAATTATTTTCATAGGCATTTATGATTTTATTGATTTCGCTTAAGTGCGTGGCGAGCAGTAAGAGTTTTGGTTCAACTTGTTGGGTAGTGTCTGAGTTTTGAAGAGTTTTGTTTATATGGGTTGAGCATTCTATGTATAAATTTTGCCATTTTTCGTTAAATCCCATTTTTTCTCACCTTAGGTTGTTCTCATGTAATGCCGCTAATCTACACTATCCAGCTTAAATTAATATTAAATCAAGCAGGACGCACCTGCTAATTGTCCCAATTGAGCATCTAACTCTATGATTTTAAAAGAGCCCAGCTCTAGGTCGGACTGGCTGGCGTCTCATTTAGCAAAACCCAGTGATGGTATTCGATTTCTAGGATTATCAACCAAAGTTGCATTACTGCACGCGCGGTTACTTTCTACATAAAGAAAAGCTCTTGTGAATCTTGTTTTAATTTATAAAAACAAAAAGCACTAGCATGCAATCAATTGTTTTTCGCATCAAAACATCACTATTAAATCGGGTGAAAAAATTATCACAACTTAAATGAGACGCCAGCCAGCCCGACCTAGAGTTGGGCTCTTTTAAAATCATAGAGTTAAATGCTCAATTGGGACAATTAGCAGGTGCGTCCTGGCTTGACTTGTTCAGCATTTAATTCTTGAGTTTTTTCCTCTAAAGGCTCCATGCCTATCTTTGTTCTTCTTGCATTTACATTTGCTACATCAACAATTTCATATGGCACTAACCTATTTGTTGTTTTATCAACAACATGCTGGGTACCATAGACTTGTGGTTTTCCTTCTATCATAAGCAATCTATCTTCTAAAAAAGCGACCATCTTCATGTCCGCTTCATTTTTATTGGCCGCTTCTTTGAGTAAGGCTAATGCATTTTTTTGTAATTCGGGTTCGAGTATTGCATGTTGCACTATCAGCCATGCAGCATGACAGCCATCCTTACCAACCATACTATAGCCTGGCCATCCATATTCTCTAATAATTTCTTTTATTCGCTTATTATTTTTTTCATGGACTAATTTCATTGTTGGGTGATAATCGTTTTTATTATTAAACAATTCGCCCTTTTCAACCAATATTGTTCTTGTATTTAGATCTTCGGCTTCCATTATACGTAGTTCATTTGCTAGATCAGGATTTAACATCAGCTTCCTTTTTATTATGTGTTTTGAAAATTTCATTCGTTTCAGAGATTAATTGATCGATTAATTTACCTGCGCTGATGTCACGACATAGTGCTGCTGCCTGTCCTGCCCACATTGACATAAATTCAGTGGAACCTATTTCTTTTGCTTTTTGCCGCATAGATTTTGTTAAGGCATTCTGAATCGGATAATCTAGGATGCATGAATGATTAGCTTGCATGCAATCAATAAATTTATTTCGAATGCCTCGTGCTAATTTACCAGAGAATGCACGTGTCAGTGTCGTGTTGTCTTGCTGCTGCCCTAATAATACTTCTTTATATTTATCATGTATGCCTGATTCATGGCAGCTTAAAAATGCC
Organism: uncultured Coxiellaceae bacterium; assembly: GCA_964465995.1. Taxonomy (GTDB): domain Bacteria; phylum Pseudomonadota; class Gammaproteobacteria; order Coxiellales; family Coxiellaceae; genus CAYXLV01. The sequence continues at coordinate 2,994 of CAYXLV010000078.1, forward strand.
GTTCCCATTTGCACACCGGCAGCACCTAAAGTTATAGCAGCAGCAATACCTCTGCCATTCATAATTCCACCAGCTGCAATAACGGGTATTTCCAGCTGATCAACACACTGAGGAATTAAACTAAATAAGCCACACACGCATTCCTCAGGTTCTCCCAGAAAAGTACCGCGGTGCCCACCCGCTTCACAGCCTTGAGCAACAATCATATCAACGCCATGCTCTTCGAGTACTTGAGCCTCAGCTAATGTGGTTGCCGTTCCAATTAATAATGTATTGTTTGATCGTAATTGTTTAATCCATATTTCATCAAGAATGCCGAAGGTAAAACTGAAAATGGAAACATTCTCTTCAATAACAACCTGGATTTGCTCCTCGAAGGATTGCGTGTATGGCGCTGGGACCGGCTTGGTGTTTTGATCCAATTCTTTGCTGCATTGCTGTATGTCATTACAAGCATTTTGCATTTGCTCTTGTGACGCCCCATGTTCTTGCGGAATAAAAAGATTGACAGAAAAAGGCGAACTCGTGAGTTCACGGATTTTTTTTATAGCGCACCTGATGTCATCAGGCGCCATATATCCTGCGCCCAATGAACCTAACCCTCCCACATTCGATACCGCGGCTATAAGCTCCGGCGTTGTTGCACCGCCAGCCATAGGTGCCTGAATAATTGGATATTGTATCCCTAATTTTTCAGTACATTTTTTCGTACTCTGTCTCATTGGTTCTTAAACTCCCAGCGCCCCACCCTTTTTGACCCAAGCAGCAATACAGCTTTGCCTGATAACCCTAAAAATCAAATACCATCACTAAATTTTGCTAAATGAGACGCCAGCCAGCCCGACCTAGAGTTGCGCTCCTTTAAAATCATAGAGTTAAATGCTCAATTGGGACAATTAGCAGGTGCGTCCTGGTTTACTGCTTTAGTTGGTGCTTCATAGTTGGGTAAATGCCAAAAATGCTGTGTTGTTGCAAAATCAAATGATTTAGGTGTCTTTTTATATGTATAACTCCAAAAGGCTAATTGTCTTTCAACAGTATAAGTCTTGTGATATTTTGTGCCACATTGAGAAATATACTGAGTATCAAATTTTTTTACTTTCTTATCCTCGTTTATTGCTTCATGTAATTGATGCTCACTTGTAAAGGTTTTGATTTCTTCATCACACACTACATATTTATAAATTCGTTTCGGCATTGTATTTGTGGATATATCAAGTATTTCCCAGGAATGGATATGTCGTTCAGCACTAATTTGCAATAGTTGTTTATCTAGTGCACTCCAGCTTTCAAGTCTTAGAATTTCTGTACCACTCAGGACGAGCTCAAATAGGCCATTATAATTACGCATTACGACCGTAGCGCGCCTATCCACGTGATAAAAATTATCATCATCTGATGCATTATTCGTTGCATTTGTGTTAGCAAAGCCAAACAATTTCATAGCTTGTTTGAACCAAGGTTTTATACCTTGATAAAGGACATAAGCTGATATCAATCCAATCGGGTTGGGGGTTGCAATTGCAGTGAAACCCTCTGAGATTAAAGCAGACTGGCCTATTAAATCGGTCGAACCATTGATTAGTAAAAGCGGTGAGCTCTGAACAAAACCATTCATTTCTACAGGGTTTGATACTTGACCGAAAAAACCAAATAAATTCTGAACTTCAAAGTGATTAGCAATGTGGTTTGGCAAACCTTTTATATCATAATAAATCTGCATAGTAGAAAGATACACAAAGCGATAAAACAAAGGCGGGGAAAGATGATTAGCGCGGGAGATAACGCAAGTACGAATATTAACAACACTGAAATCAATAGGGTTTCCTTGCATGGAAAAACCTTCTTGCACATCCCCGTCATCATCGAAATACTTTCCAATGCTTAAACCACTTTTCAACAAATGTTTACAGAGAGCCTTTGCACCATCTGTACTAATTAAATTATTATCTAAGTTCAAAGTATCAAGGTTTGTATTTACTCTCGCGCCAGAAATATATTTGGCATCCCAAACCTGTTTATCAAAAAAAGAAACCCAAAGCGGCTTGGGAGTATAAACATTTACTGTTAAAGTACTTGCGAGGGTTTTTGCACCTTCATTGGCAATAACATTATTACTTAGTTCTAAAGTTGATAATTGAGAAAGGGGTAACGCCTTAGCAATTGCAGTTACTCCTAAATTACCAATATTATTATTACTTAAATCTAAAGTGTACAACTGAGATTTAGTTAAATATTCTGCGATCACTGTTACACTATCATCTGTAATAGCATTATTACTCAAATACAAGGCATTTAGTTCAGAATTTGGTAATGCGCGAGCGATAGCTATTATACCTTGTTTACCCATGGTATTACTGCTCAAATCCAGACTCTGCAATTGGGAGCTTGGTAATGCTTGTGCAATGGCTATTGCGCCCTTATCAGTGATACCATTGCTGCTTAATGCCAATGAAACTCCTATTCGAGAGCTAATCAGTACTTCGGCAAGAGCTATTGCACCATCATCGCTAATAGAGTTATTACTTAAATTTAGATGGTTTAAGCATGGTGATTTTAGCAATGCTTGGGCAATTGCTATTGCACCATTATCTGTAATAGCATTGTTACTTAAATCTAATAATGCCAACATAGAATTTGGCATTACTTTTGCAAGCATTTTTGCACCTGTATCCGTTATAGCATTATTACTTAAACTAACTGAAAAAAGTAAATTTGGTTTTTCTTGTAATACTTGTGCAATTATTTTAACACCGTCATCAGTAATAGCGTTATTACTCAAGTCCAGCTCATCCGAAAAGTGATTCGAATTTAGTAATGTTTGAAGCAGTGCCTCTAGACCCTTACTAGTGATCTTATTATCTCTGAAATATAAATCCCATAATGTAGAGTTCGGTAGCGCTTGTGCAATTGCGGCTATGCCTTCATCAGTAATATTATTATTGTTCAAATACAATTTTTGTATTTCAGAATTTGCTGCCGCTAATGCTTGTGCAATTATTTTTGCACCCTCATCGCCAAAATTGGTATGGCTTAAATCCACCTCCCAAAGTTTATTGCGGTATTTAAATATGCTCGGAGCAATTGCTTTGATGGTTGAATCGCTAAATGGATTATGGCTCATGTTCAGAATGAAAAAATCTGAATAGTAAAATGCCTCAGCAAGGATATTTGCTGCATCATGATCACGCAAGCCAGTATGGCTTAGCACCAAACCCTCCACAGCTGAATTATTAAGCAAGGTGGCGATAGCTTGAGCCCCAATAGCATTAAGGCCTTCGCCATTACTGTCTATTACTAAGGAGTTGCGTAGCGAGAGCGTAGTCCCCTCTAACACGTAAGATCGACTGGGAGTCAAAATATTCAATATCTTCGTGAGCTCTGAATTATTAAATCGTTGTTGTGATAGATTAATATATGCTAAATTATAAGCCATATTTCCAAAATTTAATCGTTTAGCTCGCTCTAAGGCATCCACAATTTCGCTTACACTGCGTTTCGTTCCCAAATAATCTGCTATGCAACTCTGTACATCAAACATGTTTCCAATAAAAACAGGCCAATCTCCACAAACCGTGCATCGATATTCTATGTATTGGTTAAAGTAAGTCCAAACCTTTCCCTCACCTTCACATTTTTGCTTTGCAACCCAGTTTCGAATTTCATTATATAGACCTTTGTATAATGCTAAAGCTAATAAAATTTTGGTTAATAATCTGGTACTGCGATAAAGAAAAAATAAAGGCTCTAACCAAAGCGATTTAGAATACCCCAAAGTCCACAAGAGATAATGAGCAAAGAGATAGCGCGGCAATGGGCTTAGAAAAAACTGCTTATCTTTATTGGGAGAATAATAATGTTTAGCGGCATAGTGTAATCGATTTAAGCAATCAAGCTGTATGGTCAATAATTGCTGAATCGTTTTTTCATTTACCTTAGCTGTTTTTAGTTTTTCTAAATCCCAAAGCCCAATTCCATTAGCTAGATCAGCAAAGGTTGATAAAGTAGCTAATTGTGTGAAGTATCTGGCGCTTTCATGTAAGTCTTGAAAAGCCTGTAAAATTTCTTTGCGTTGCCTTTTCGTTAATCGCCCGTCCCAAAGTATGAGTTGTGTACATCGCTCTAGTAAGTATTGAATGTGGGGCCCTGGTAATAGATAAAAAAACATGGCTGGAAAAAAAGCAGGAACCATATTCGGTGTTAATGAAGAAAAAAGCCACCGAATTGCATCATTCCATAAGTGGCTTTTATAGGATTTCAGCTGCCTTAATAGTTGTTGTAAATCGTCATCTTTCGTAATCCGTGGTTGAAAATATTGCCATAAGGCATTGAAACTCATCAGTACAGCAGGAACCCCGATGAGCACAGGCCACACAGTGACTTCCCTAAGAGATTTTGCTAAATAATCCACACTATTGGTATAAGCCACCAATAGATAGCGACCTAAACTAACTTGCCGTTCTTCAGGAAAAGCAATGTAATTGCCTAGACTATTAAAGAATAGTGAGAAAACAAATAATGCCCAAACACGTTGAAAATACTCGAAGCCTGCAAAGCCCCCTTGAGTGGCAAATACTCTTTTTTGCATAATTTCGGATTGTAAAGGGAGTGCTGATACTCCTGATTGCAACCAAAGATGTTTATTTAATATATCTGGTTCCTCTAAATCTGGATTCAGGCTTTTATAGGTAAGTAATAGATAGAATCCTAGTTTCTCGGCCCAAGATACTGTCATTATCCAATGAACAATACGACCCCAAAGCTTTGGTGTAAGCGCGAAATTTAACTCTTTTAATAATCCTTTTTTTGCAAAATATTCTGCTTGTAAATCCATACGTATAAGCCATTTTTGAGTTTGTATGGATAAATCTACAGCGGTGAGTAATCCTACTTCATCATCTTTGGCTAAAAAATGATTAAAGTCATGCATGGATTGTTCGGATTGATCATCTTCTAGTAAGAAAGTCTCTTGCGTATGGATGCTTGAAATCTCAGGCGAATCTTTTGACTCATCACTTGAGTTTGAAGTAGAGCGATTATTATTTTCATTATTTGCCATAACTGCCTCTAATCAGACGCATCAATTTTTAAATATCCACACCCAGCATTGTTTTTTAA
>CAYXLV010000079.1:0-8092 GCA_964465995.1 uncultured Coxiellaceae bacterium
TTCTTAAACATCTTGGCGCTAGCCACACCGCTTTTTATTATGTCAGTTTACGATAAGGTGATAGGCGCAAGCTCTTATAACATGTTGTGGGAATTTACCATGGGCATGGTGTTGGCAGCCATTGGTATTGGTTTGATTCATCGTACGCGTGCAAAATTGCTGGCGATTTTAGCCGGACGATTTGATCGGTTTATCGGTGACACGATTTTTTCAAGGTTATTATATTTAGCGCCAACTTATACCGAGTCAGCATCCGTTGGTGCGCAGGTGGCGCGGATCAAAGACTTTGATCGCTTGCGTGAATTTTTATCTGGCCCGATGCTGACCGTTTTATTTGATTTGCCATTTATTGTTATTTCTATCGCTATTATTGCCATTTTGGGCGGTAATTTAGTATTTGTGCCGCTCACCATGTTGACGCTGTATGCTTTGATGAGTGTGATTGTCAGTATTAAAGTTAAACGTAAAACTAATATATCGTCATTGGCCGGTTCGCGGCAGCAAGAGTTTTTAATTGAAACTATTAAACACATGCGCGTCGTCAAATACACTGGCGCTCAATTTACTTGGCAAAAGCGCTATCGATTACTGTCTGCCAAAGCCACCATGTCGAGTATGCGCCTAACCGTCATGACTGCTATTAATAACTCAATTTCAGATGTGATCATGATTGGATCGGGTATGGCAGTATTAAGCGCGGGTGCAATTAAAGTGATTAATGAAACCATTACTATTGGCGGCTTGATTGCGGTAATGATTTTGATTTGGCGTGTGTTGGCACCGGTTAAAGCACTATTTAATACCTTGCCAAGACTGCAACAAGTGGTCAGCAGTTTTCGACAAATTAATCGCTTGATGAGTATCCCTCCAGAATCACAGCCCAGTGAAGTGATTGGCGCGCGTAGTCGTCATTTGCATGGTGATATCAACTTTAATCGAGTCAGTTTTCGTTACAACACATCGTACAACCCAGCGTTGGTGGGTGTGAACTTCAAAATTAAGGCAGGTGAAATAGTTGCTTTGATTGGCCGTAATGGATCGGGTAAATCGACAGCGCTGAAACTGATGCTAGGATTGTATCAACCGCAAGCAGGCAGTGTGTTAATTGATAATCAGGATATTCGCCAGTTTAATCCAATTGAATTGCGCAATTTGATTGGCTATTTACCACAGAACCCGGAACTGTTTTATGGCAGCATTGCTGCTAATCTGCGACTGGCTAACCCCACAGCGTCGGATAAGGCTTTGCAGCATGCAGCGCAGCAAGCCGGCGTGCTGGAAGATATCATGAGTTTGCCGCAGGGCTTTGATACGCAAATTCGCGATAATAGCGCCGCATCCTTATCCGGAAGTTTCCAACAAAGCTTGTGTCTAGCCAGAGCCTACTTACGCAAAGGCTCTATTTTGTTACTTGATGAGCCGGGCAATATGCTCGACAATGAGGCCGATGCGAAGCTGATGCAATCACTAGAACAGCAGCGTGGCCACACCACAGTAGTGATGGTAACGCATCGACCATCCCATCTTAAAAAAGCAGATCGCATTGTATTGTTAGAACAAGGACAAATGTTGATAGAAGGACCACCTAACGTAGTGCTGCCGAAAATTCCAAAGGACTACTTATGAGTAAGTGGGGGCACTACAAACAATTAGAGCAAGTCTCTACCGCCGCATTGCTGGAGGAGTCCAGCCATTTGCATTTAATCTTGCGAGGGGTTGGGGTTATTGCATTGTTGGTGGTTGCGTTTATTGTCTGGGCTGCTTTTACTAAAATCCAAGAAACGGCTGTGACTTATGGTGAGTTGGTGCCCGAGGGGCAGGTGCAGGCCATCCAGCATTTGGAAGGTGGTATTGTGCAGAAGGTGCTGGTGAGTAACGGCGATAAGGTGACTAAAGGTCAGCTTTTAGTCACATTAAATCCAGTGGCGACGGAAGCGGAGTTGGCGCAATTACAAAGTCGTGAAATTGCGTTGACGATTAATGCAGAGCGTTTAAGAGCCTTTGTGAATAACCAGGGGCCTGACTTGTTAAGCTGGAGTAATGCGGTGATCAAGTCAAAGTACAACACTGTAAAAGCGCCTCAGGAAATTGAAAAGCTGCTTGCCGATGAGCGTAACCATTTATTACAACAAAATAAAAATCGTACTGATCAGATATCTGTATTGCAAGACATGATTGCGCAGCGAGAAGAGAAGTTAAAACAAGCGCAAAATGAATTAAAAGTGTGGGATGAGCATATCAAATTATTAACTGAAGAATTTGGCATGTATCAAAAATTGAAAAAAAGTAACCTAATCTCGCATAAAGATTATTTAGTGGTGTTGCGCGAAATGAATAAAGCGCGTGGTGAGCGGGTACGTATCGAGAGTGAAATCAAGCAAACGACGCAGGCTATTTCTGAGGCCAAGCATAAAGTAAGCAGCATTAATTCAGAGCTATATGAAAAAGCGCAAAAAGAATTGGGTACAATCAATGACACCTTGCTTGAGGTGCGTCATCAAATTGAAAAGTTACAAGATAAATTACAACGCATGAAAATTCGCGCGCCAGTGGCCGGTGAGATAAAAGGTGTGCGGGTGTTTGCCGGTAATGTGCTAAAGCCTGGTGGCTTGCTAATGGAAATAGTGCCGATTGGTGGGCCATTAGTTGCTGAGTCACGCATTATGCCTCGTGATATTGGTCACGTAAATGTTGGCGACAAAGTCACCGTTAAAGTATTAACTTATGACTTCGCCCGCTACGGAAGCATCAATGGCAAATTATCCAATATTTCTGCATCAACTTTTACCGATGAAAACAATAAACCCTACTACAAAGCAACCACCACCTTAGAGCATCAATATGTGGGTAAAGGCAAGAGTCATCAACGTTTGCGTGCGGGTATGACGATTGAAGCCAGTGTCATTACTGGTGAGAAAACCTTGTTGCAGTATTTGCTGAAGCCGATACAAACGACGACTCAGAAAGCATTTCGTGAGCGCTAAACTGATTGGCGATGGTTAATAAAGTGAATAAGACCGTCTTTTTCACTGTCAGATAGAAATAATCCAAGTTTGCTGCGACGCCATAAAATATCATCCGCGGTTTGCGCCCATTCTTGATTGATTAAAAAGTTCACTTCTTTCTCATACAGCCCAGCGCCAAAGTGTTGACCTAAATCAGCAAGCTGTTGGGTGTTTTCTAACAAGTCATGCATGCGGCTGCCATACGCGTTGAAATATCGATGTAATAAATCATCCGGTAACCAAGTGTAAAACTCTTTGCTGTCTTTTAGATATTGATCGACTGTTAGGCCATTAAGATTACCGCCTGGTAATGGTTGGGTGCTTGTCCAAGCCGGTTTCATGTTGGGAAAATATTTTGATAATTCTTCTAGCGCATGTTCAGCCAGTTTGCGAAAGGTGGTGATTTTACCGCCAAATACCGACAAAATCGGTGCTTGGCGCTGTTGATCATTGAGTTCAAAATGGTATTCGCGGGTAACTTTTGAGGGGTCTTTAACATTTTTTGGCGAAAACAAAGGACGTACACCTGAGTAATCCCAAACAATATCTGCCGGTTTAATTTGTTTTTGAAAATAGCGATTAATATTTTCACAAAGATAATGGATCTCAGCATCGCTAATACACGCTTGATTAGGATCACCCTCAAAATCAACATCGGTAGTGCCAACCAAAGTGAATTGATTTAAATATGGAATAGCAAAAATAATCCGTTGATCGGGATTTTGTAATATATAAGCAAACTCACCGTCATATAATTTAGGAATAATAATATGACTGCCTTTGACTAATTTTAAATCGCAGGGTGAGGGTTGTTGCACCACATTTTGTAATACATCGACAACCCAAGGACCTGTGGTGTTAATTAACGCTTTGGCGGTAACTGTTGTTGTGGTTTGGGTGTGTTGATCTTGTAAAGTTACTTGCCACAAGCCATCCTGGCGTTTAGCACTAATACAGCGAGTACGCGTTAAAATAGTGGCGTGGTTTTGTTTAGCGGCGAGGGCATTAAGAACGGTTAAGCGTGAGTCATCTGTGCGGCAGTCGTAGTAACTAAATCCCGTGCTAAATTTGTTTGCTAAGGCATCACCCGCAGGGTTTTTTAATAAATTAACTTTTTTTGATTTTGGAATGGTCACGCGGCGGCCGAGGTAATCATATAAAAAAAGCCCGATTCGAATCATCCAAGCCGGTCGTAAATGTGAATCATGCGGTAAAATAAATTCCAAAGGATAAATTAAAAAGGGTGCTTTTTTTAACAGAACTTCTCGTTCATTTAATGCTTCATGTACTAACTTAAATTCATAATGTTCTAAATAGCGTAATCCGCCGTGAATTAACTTGGTGCTCCAGGACGATGTGGCGAAAGCTAAATCATCTTGTTCACACAGCAGCACCGATAGGCCACGTCCAGCAGCGTCAGCGGCAATGCCGGTGCCATTAATACCGCCGCCAATAATTAATAAATCGTAGGTTGAATTCATACTCATAGTGTAGCAGTCAGTGCTGATTCCGTTAGTTTGGGTGGAGGTTAGGCGCTGTTATCTAACGGCTTCTCTCTTCCTAACCTGGTTAAATTCTGCGATACTTTGCCTCAATTTTTAAGAGGAGGCAAGATGCAAAGTGCGCAAAAAAATGCCATTTCGTGGTTGTGGATTGGGTTATGGTGTTTGGTTGCGGTGGCTTTTGTCTTGGCACTTCCGGGTTATGGTCAATATGACGCGACGCGTTATTTTCAAATTGCGCATGAAATGTGGACCACCCAGCAATATCTTGTGCCGCATTGGCAAGGGCAATTGTATTCGGATAAACCGCCGTTATTATTTTGGTTATATATCGCTGGCTGGAAAATATTTGGAGTGAATCGTTGGTGGCCGCAGTTGTTGGTGGTGTTATTTGCCAGCGGTACGATTGTGTTAACCAAAGCGATTGCCAAACAACTGTGGTCTGATCGACCGCTTATTGCTGATTTAGTGCCTTATGTCTTAATCGCATTATTTGGTTGGTTATGGTTTGCCGATCAAATTCGCGTGGATGCGATTTTAACTTTTGCAACGGTTTTGGCGGTGTACGGTTTATTAGTGGCGCAACGTCAGCCACACGGTTGGTGGATTTATGGATTGGCCATTGGTTTGGGGATTCTGGCTAAAGGCCCGGTGATTTTTATTTTTGTGTTATTTCCAGCATTATTGATGCCGATATGGTCTGCAGCGCCCATTAAAAAAATGCACTGGTATGGGTTGTTATTGTGGATGACAGTATTGGGCGTCGGCATGGCATTATTATGGGCGATACCGGCTGCGATCGTGGGTGGTCAGCAATATGCGCATGCAATTTTTTATGGGCAAATTCAAAAGCGTTCTCACCATTGGGGGCATCCAACCTCACATTGGTTTTATTTACAACGTTTGTTTTTTTGGTTGTTACCATGGACTTTATTTTTGCCGATGTGGCGAGGCCTATTTCGTAAAACGCCTTTTGCGACTGATCAGTTTGCGATTAAAATTTGCTTAAATATTATTATCCCTGCGTTGATTGTTTTTAGTTTGTTTAGTCAAAAGTTACCGCATTACATGTATCCACTGTTGCCATTTTTTGCGCTGTTTATGGCGTGGGGGATTAGTAATGTGGATCTTCTAAAGATTTCGCGTGCGTCGCAATGGTTATTGGCGGCTTTATTTGTTGTTGTGGGTTTGCTTGGGGTGAGTTTTCCTTATTGGGTGGGTCGTTTAAGTATGCAGTTGCAAGTGCGAACTTTATTTTTAACAGGGCATGCTGTTCATCTTTGGTCAGTGCTATTTTTGCTTGTTGGTTTGGTATTGTTAGTCGCGCGCTTCAAGACGATTTCACAGCAAGTGGTGGCAATCACTATCGCAATGTTGGTGACTGTGGTTGTGACCGAAAGTGTTATTTTAAAGATTTATCAAAATTACCGGCATGCGAATGTGGTGATTGAGCAATTGCAAACAGCGAAACAACGTCCCGTGGTTGTGATGGGGCAGATTACTAACGTTGCGCTAAAAGCATATCTTAAAACACGCGCGCTGATTAAATTTGATCAACGAGGTTTGGCGACGCATCCCAATATTTGGTTTTTGACCACTTCGGATTGTTGGATTGGTCGTTACCAGCCACGCGCATGGTTTTATCAAAGTCGCTATTCAGTAGTGAGTTTGTGGCGGCACCGGCCGTGCTAAGCTTTTTTTAGCGCCGGGCTTGCTGCTTCGTCGCCTTGGTGGCGATAAATAAAATATAAATTCCGCGCATAAATCACAATGCCCATCGACTGCCCGAGAATAAAAACGGGATCGCGCTTATGAATTGCATAAGCCAATAAGGTCAGCCCGCCAAAAATACTAAAATACCAAAACGCAACTGGAATCACGCTTTTTTTCTGATATTCACTGGCAATCCACTGCACAATAAATCGTGCGGAGAAGAGCATCTGCCCACCAAAACCTATACATAACCAGACTAAATCAAACCAACTATAATGATGCATCTTCTTCAATTTCCACATACACTGAGCGGCGCATTAACCAAGCGACGCCAAATAAATCGACAATACCAACCCACAAGCGGTTTTTTAAACCGTACTTAGATAAACCACTAATTCGTTTGCGGTCTTCCACTGGGACATTAATAATTTCTGCATTGGCGCATTTAAATAATGCCGCAATAAAGCGGTGGCAGTGTTGAAAATGTGGCAATGATAAAAATAATGCTTTAGTAAAAACTTTGATGCCGCAACCGCTATCTAAACAGTTATCTTTTAAGAAGAAGTTGCGAACTTTGTTAGCGACTTTGGTTGAGAGTTTGCGCAACCACGTGTCGTTGCGTTTACGGCGTTTGCCGGAGCAGAGAATGCGACTGTGGCCTAAGCGAAGTTGTGCTTCTTTCACGGCCGCTATCACTTGGATCATATCTTTGGGATTATTTTGACCATCACCATCAAAGGTGGAAATCCAGTCGTACTGTGCGGCATTAATGCCTGTTACCAGTGCGGAGCTTTTGCCCATATTTTTTTTATGGCGGACGATCACTAAGTTGTCGCAGCGTTGTTTTAATTCTTGTAATTTTTTAAGTGTGTTATCGGTGCTGGCATCATCAACGGCGATGATTTCGATGGGGTATTCCGCAGCTAGTGCGGCGTTAATTTCGTCAATGACCGGGATCACATTGCCTTCTTCATTGTAGAAAGGAATGACAAAGCTTAAACCTTGATCAATCGTGTGGGTCAAAATCCCTCTCCTTATTAGTAATTATCGCGTCATTATAAACACGGTCTAACAATGGTCAAGTACTCGTCTAATCTTTACCTGCGCCTGCACCTGCACCCTCGTCGTCCCGCTGTTTAACAGCGGGATCCATCAAGGTGCTCTAGATTGCGCGATCGAGTCGCGCAATGACGATGCTATTGAGTCGCGCAATGACGATGGCATTGAGTTGATTAAAAAATAAGCAGAATAATCGCTAGGTTTTTAATACGCGATCACGTTATCTTGTCACGCCCTAGCATCTGTGTTTTATTAATCAGGCAGTTAACAACCACTCGCTGACTTAAGCAAGGGCATCTCTCAATATGAGCAATTATTTACTAGCAATTGATCAAGGTACGACCAGTACACGGGCAATGGTATTCGATTTAGATGGACAAGTGTTGGGCAAGTCGCAGCAATTGTTTCAGCAATATTTTCCAGCCGACGGTTGGGTGGAGCACGATCCGGAAGAGATTTGGTCAACCACGTTGGAGTGTTGTCGACATGCAATGCAATTGGCCAAAGTATCGGCGGCGGCAATTGCCGGTATTGGGATTACCAATCAACGTGAGACAACGGTGATTTGGGATCGCGAGACCGGTCAGCCAATTGCGCCAGCGATTGTTTGGCAAGATCGACGCACTGCCGATTTTTGTCACCAACTCGCTAAAAAACCTGGGGTTTCCCAAACCATCACCGCCAAAACAGGCTTAGTTCTCGATCCTTATTTTTCTGCCACCAAAAGTGCTTATTTACTTGATCATGTTGAACAAGCGCGTGAGCGCGCTAGAGCTGGCCAACTGGCTTTTGGCACGATTGATACATTTTTAT
>CAYXLV010000080.1:0-8060 GCA_964465995.1 uncultured Coxiellaceae bacterium
ATCTACCATTTGGCTAACCGTTTGGGCTTCTAAATCAATACCGTGATCAGGGCAACGAGGTTTACCAACGCGTGCATACAGTAGTCGCAAATAATCATAAATTTCAGTAATGGTACCAACGGTAGATCGTGGATTGTGTGAAGCAGATTTTTGTTCAATCGCAATGGCAGGTGAGAGGCCTTCAATTAAATCCAGATCGGGCTTGCTCATCATTGATAAAAATTGGCGTGCATAAGCGGATAAAGATTCTACGTAACGGCGCTGCCCTTCTGCATAAAGTGTGTCAAAGGCTAGTGATGATTTACCAGAACCGGAGAGGCCGGTAATAACAACCAATTGATCGCGAGGGATGTCGAGATCAATGTTTTTTAAATTGTGGGTACGCACGCCGCGCAAGCTGATTACAGTCATGGCGCAGGATTATATAGCAATTTGCATATTCAACAAAGATCGGTATTATAGCGGTACCAAATTTGAACAAAAGACAAAATGATGTTTAATACAGAACGACGCGCCACTCTATCCGTTGCCAGTATCATGGCTTTCCGTATGCTTGGACTGTTTATGGTCTTACCTGTCTTTTCTGTACATGCGGTCGAATTCAGTGGTGCGACCGCGTTTTTAATTGGCTTGGCTTTAGGTATTTATGGATTAACGCAAGCCTGCCTGCAAATTCCTTTTGGAATGTTATCTGATCGAATAGGACGCAAGCCGGTGATTATCGGTGGTTTATTACTGTTTGCATTGGGCAGTATTATCGCGGCACTGTCTCACTCTATATATGGTGTCATTATCGGGCGCGCTATTCAGGGTGCTGGTGCGGTGGGGAGTACTTTACTGGCCTTAGTGGCTGATCTAACTCGTGATGAAAATCGTAGCAAAGCCATGGCAATGATTGGTTTATCAATCGGTGCCGCATTTTCTGTAGCGATGGTGGTGGGTCCAATTATTAATGCTTGGTGGCATTTAGCCGGTGTTTTTTGGGTGACTGCAGGGTTGGCGTTTTTAAGTATCTTGTTGTTTGTCACCACGATACCGCAACCGCCTAAGCTCTATGTACATCAAGACGTCGGTACGCAACCGCAAAAATTATTGTCTATTTTAAAAAATCCACAGTTAAGACGTTTGAATATTGGTATCTTTTGTTTGCATGCCATGCTCACAGCGTTATTTATTGCGATTCCGATGTTGCTAACGCATGTGTTGGACTTGCATCAATCACAACAAATTCTTCTGTACGTTACCGTCATTATTACGTCTTTTATTTTGATGATACCGTTTATCATCATTGCTGAAAAAAAACACAAACTAAAATTATTTTTTATTGGCAGCATCGTCGCGTTGATTATCACACAAGTGTTATTAATCACATTTCATTATTCTGCGTTGTCAGTGAGTTTATTACTGCTATTGTTTTTTACTGCTTTTACTTTATTAGAAGCCAGCTTACCGTCGCTTGTGTCAAAATTTGCGCCAATACGTTCGAAAGGTACAGCGATGGGCATTTATTCAAGCTCACAATTTTTAGGTATTTTTATTGGTGGCAGCTTAGGTGGTTTAGTTTTTGAACACGTTGGCATCATTGGTATTTTTGGTCTTTGTGCGTTTATTGGCCTTGCGTGGTTAATTTATGCCATCACGATGCAACAACCGCCATATCTCAGCACAATGATCTTAGAATTGAAGCAATCTTTTACCAGCAATTACAGTGAATTAAATCAATGCTTACAAGCTCAACCAGGGATTGCAGAGTTTGCTGTGTTGCCCGATGAAGGTATTGCTTACTTAAAAATTAATCAAAAAATAATTAATAAACACGAATTGCGAAAACTTTTTGAAACAGGTAACCTAGCCCAATAGTCCAAAATTTGGCAACAAGTCAACATGTATAACTTAGGAGTATCTTAATGGCCAGAGGTGTAAATAAAGTCGTTTTAATTGGTAATTTAGGGGCTGATCCAGAAATACGCTACACCCCAAATGGTAACGCTGTCGCCAATGCAACTTTAGCAACCAGTTCTGCATGGCGCGACAAACAAACCGGAGAGTTACAAGATCGCACAGAATGGCACCGTTTAGTTTTTTTTAATCGTCTTGCAGAAATTGTCGGTGAATATTTAAAGAAAGGTTCAAAAGTTTATGTAGAAGGTAGTTTACGCACTCGTAAGTGGCAAGACAAAAATGGTATTGATCGTTATACCACTGAAATTATTGCTAATGAAATGCAAATGCTAGATAGCCGCAATGGTAACGGCGGTGGTAACGGTTATAGTCAGAACAGTCATTCATCACACTCTGATGACAACTCTTCTTACAATCAACCTGAAACTGCACCTGCTAATCTTGATGATGACATTCCATTCTAGAAAAAACACTGAATAAAAAAAACGCGGCAATTGCCGCGTTTTTTTATGCCACATTGATTACTTTTTCGTAATCATAATAGTTTCTCGTTTACCAGACTTTTGAATACGTTGCATAGCACTCACTTTACCGTGCGGTGCAGGTACAAAGTTAAAGGTATAACCATTGGGGTAGTATGGAAAATAACCATCACCTCTATTTTCAATTTCACCAGAAGCATCTGTGATAATTACTTTGACGGTATCAAATATCACTGGACCTGCAAACACATTCAAACCACTGTAAGAACGAACAGGCGCACCATAAAAACCCAATTGCGGAATCGTGACATACAATGGCTCACCACTGACGTTAGCCACGCAAATATCGGTTGGATCACCATAACAATCAGCACCCGTTGCCATTGTCTTGCGCACAGGCTTAGTGATTTTTGCAATGGAATTGTTTGCCAAGCTGACACCCGTTACGCTAAGTAACGCGACACAAACTGCGGTAGCAACAAATTTAAAATTATTTTTCATTTTTTTCTCCAAGTTTTGAAAGTTAACATTGACTTTGCACATTGCGCGTAAAAATTATTTCAGACCTTGCATGGAGTACGTGTTTTGACTAGCTACACGCACAACTTTATGTTCTGACGATGCTGTGTGTTTAACATAACGATGACCACCGCCACCTGAGACTGGATAAACACCGCCGCCACCACGTCGATAGTGACGTCTGACATAATGTCTATGCCACGGTCCATGATAATGACCCACATGGTAAACACCCGAGTCATAGTTGTATGAGGACACATGATAAACTCCGCTATCCGCAGGCCCCCAATACGATCCCGCACAACCTGCTAGTGTTGCAAATGTACAGGCTAAAACCAGTATTTTTAAATATTTAAACATGCCAGATACCTCAATTTTTGATGACAAGCGTTGTTGCTTTTGGGTTACTATATCCAGCTTTTGTAAAGTCCGTGTGACGAGATACCACGGCATTGTTACGGGCCTGTAATAAACACTGGCAGGGCTAACAGCATTCCAATTAGGCTGATATACTCCTCTGTAATAACGCTCAACTATACATTGCAGAATTCATAAATCAGAAGAGAGGGCCATGCAGCAGCAACAACCTGATGAATCAAGCCTTGGAAATAATCCTTTATTTAATCTAGTGCAATCCCTAATCATGGAGAATAATCACGAACAACTAAAAATAATTCTTTCCCAAGATGAGACGACCAGCAGATCTTTACTCCAAGTCACAAATGAACATGGGCATTGCTTAATTTGCACAGCCCTTATTGAGGGTCAAGATGATCTATTAGACATTCTACTTGCTTATGCAGATATCAGGAATCAAGCCAATACTAAAAAAGTTATCTCTCCGTTATTTATCGCAGCATCACTCAATAAACTCAGCGCACTAAGAAAACTTATTCATGCGGGTGCAAATATCAACGAGTCCATCACAAGTAACCGAGGCACTAATCCTTTATGTGAAGCAGCAGAATTTAATCTTTTAGCCATTGCTACTGAATTATTAAAGCAAGGTGCTAATGTCAATCAAGCTAGAAAAGAAGACCATCAATCTCCACTGTTTATTGCAGCTGAATTAGGACATCGAGAAATGGCCGCTGTATTGATTAAATTTGGCGCGAATTTAAACCAACCCAGCAACACACGCACACTTCCATCTAAAATAGCCATGCAGAAAGAGCACTCTGCCATTGTCAAATTGTTGATTGATGCAGGCGCAAAATTTCATCTAGATTATTTCAGCCCAGCGACACATGAGTATTTGAATAAAAAAAATACTCAGCATATCAAGCTCGCCAATAAAATTAGTTTTGTACTGGAAAAACACGCTGATACACCAGCCGATACCGCAAAATATCTTGGCAAAAAAATTGCTTATCGACTGGCTCCAAACGCACCATTGCGTCAGCTTTTTTTTACCCACACTCAACCAGCAAAAATATTTGAATCTATTAGCCAGATAAAATATTTAGATAAAGAGAAAAAATTGGTTAGCTCTGCAGCCATTAACCAAGACATCTTTTGGGCTATTATCAAAAATCTCATTTCAGCAAAAACAAATTCCTGTATCTCCATACAACAACTCAAAGCAGTTTATGCCACTTTATTTGCATTTCCGATTGTGAAAAATAAAATTATTTATAATCGATTATCCTCTCTAAAAGACTTCCTGAGCCACCTTGACACGGATACTAAAAAATTTTTATTTAGGGCAACTGATCAATCAGGTCAATCACTTTCGTTTATAGCAGTAGCAACAGGTAACATTGAACTTATTCAGCTTTTAATTGCTCACAACATCAACCTAGAGCAATTAAATGCGGTGGATAGAACCACACCTCTTCACATGGCAGCAATTTATGGTTTTTATAAAATACTAGAACTAATTATCCCGCATTCGCCCCACTGCATTAATCAAGTTGACCACTATGGAATGACGCCACTTTTATTAGCTGTTACTGGCAGCCATCCTAAAACGGCCGCTAAATTACTTGAACATGGCGCCATTATTGATGAAAGCTTTTTTAATTCAGCCTTGCAACTAACGCCATTAATTCAAGCCCTGGAGATTAATCGCGTCTTCACCCAAACTGGTCAACTACAATTCTTTTTTAAAAGCCAAGTTGCTTCCGCTACAGCTCAGACCAAGCTTATGCAGGCTCTTAAGGAACAGAATATATTTGCTGCCTTCAAACTTGATCAAGAAAATAGCTTTATCGCTAGACATCAAGGTAGTATTACGCATCAGGAAAATCAAAGGAGATATCACTATGTTTAAGTTTTTTATGCAAGGAATGAAAGTATCACCCAACCAGAACACAATAAATATCATAAAATTTTTAATAGCAGAAAACGAGCTATCTGCAAGCGATAAACTACTCAATAAATTTGTTCTTGACAACCCACATGACAAAGCTGTTAGAGCACAATATGGCAAGTTGAAAAGACAAATTGATGAGGAAAAATTAAAAAAGCCTGCTCAAGCACCAGCAAATAATCATTCAACAAAAAACCTGTAAAGGAGATCAATATGAATAACCACGAACAACCCGCCTTTTGTATTGAGTATTTTTATGCAAAGGCAAATTGTCGAGTACCGTTGAAAAATGCATTATTAAAGCTTGTTGCGCTTTGCCAAGCTGAAGAGGGGTGTTTGCAATACGATTTACTGGAAGACATTGCAGACGAGAGTCTATTTATTTTAATTGTAAAATTTTCTAACCAAGCCACCATGCAAGCCCATGAAGCGCAGCCTTATATTCAAGATTTTGCAAAAAATGAAATGGCTGATTACTGTGAGCGGTTTCAGTTTAATGATGCGAGAGTTGTTGCAAATTAACTACTTTAGTTTGCCACCCCATTAATCAAGCCCCGCAAAACACGGCACGCGCTTTTTTCTTTTTTTGTGAGTTAATATTTAAAGCACGGCCCACATTCCAGTATTAGTTGTGTCAATATTGAAACAACCATCAGCAGGCTGTACGCAATGCTGATAAAACCTCCAGACACCAGCACCAGCACCAGCACCAGCACCAGCATGGAATTGTCCCCATACAAAGCCCTGGCCCTGGTAATCATGTTGTGGTCCATATTGACAAAAATGATAGACATTAGCTCCAGGTATCCCAGCTCCGTTACCCGCATGTTGAATCATTTGTCGTTTCACTGCTAAATTGGCCGCATTCACTCCACCACCACCTGCAACATTAGCATGAAAAACCCATACAGCGCCTGCGTGACGTGTTACGGCAACCGTGCAACCACCTAAAGGCCCAGTCAGAAAAAAACGAGCTCCTGCGTCAAGTTGCATGAACGTTACTGTTGCCTGGTCCCATGGTAAAAAGCGTAACTGCGGGTGTCCTCCACCAGGCACAGGGGCATAGGTGACACAGCGTTTGTTTATTAATCCGAGACGTGATATACCATGGGCGAGAAAATTATTATATCCAACAGCCAGCTGTTGTATCATCGATACGTTATTATTGTGGACATATTCATGGGTTTGACCAAATACTGGATTTGCTCCATGGTTAACTCGGTTCATTGCACCTGCATTAACGAGATTGGCACCCTGGCCATTTAAAAGCATCCTATGATGATTAAGGTAATATGTGGGGTTATTTAGAAATGCTTGAAATCCCATTCGAACGTCTCCTTGAAAGTTTTTTGAGTTGAAAACTGTTTAATTAAACAGCATCAAGATAAATTTCCTATTTATCACAATAGGGCGGGAGTCTCCCACACTGACTCCAAGAGAGCAATAAGCAAAAAGCTCAATAAATCGTTCAATAATGCAACAGTGAAGCAAAAAACTAAATATCTAGCCCGAGCCTACACCGCAAGGAAAGCTTGTTGAAAAGTAATACAACTAAAAAATAATAATGCCAGCAAAATAAGAGTGCCTATCTGGCCGCAAAAAAAATTGCTAATGATTCAAAGCTAATTGAATTAAACTTTTTTTTCTAACAAGCGCTGTAGCTCTGAGCTAGTCTGTTCTTTTGGCTCACTAAGAATAGAGTCATCACCCCAAAACATGGTCGATCGAACCGTCCTTCGGTGACTAAGCCAGCCACTGAGCTCTGATGGAAACTCTTTTTGAGAGTGACTTTCCTGTAAAAAAGTCTGTAAAGCTTTCGCATATTCTTCCTGGCGATACAACAATGTGCCACTTTTATCATGAATAGTTTCAATGAGGATGTTAATTTCTCGCTCACCAGCATCGTTAAAAACACCTACTAATAAACCAACACCAAAAGCAGCAACAATAATGAAAATAATGGATGCACTACCTTCGTAAATATTATCGCGCAAGGTTTTTTGAGGCTCACCAATCACATGATAAAAAACAGCGCTCCAAATAAAGCCAACAAGAGAGTCTTTTAGGCTTTCATTAATAGCACGAATCACCATTGGCAAATATTGATGTGTTCGGTTGTTATAATCATCGTAAGTTTTTGAAAGCATAAAAGGTTTAAAGTAATCACGAGTGGTATCTTCAAAAAAAGAATTGATGTCGACTTTATGCTTGGAACTGCTTAGGTTGTTTATTCTTGTGTCGTACTCTTCAATAGCACTCTGTAAACTACTCATATCATCACGTAACGATTTTAGCTCATGATAAGAATCATTATTCCCCTTGACAGTGACACCAAAAACGATAAGACCGACCACACCAGCAGTGACTGATGCGATAATTCGTTCATCGTTTGAAAAATTTTCGTCGTCATAAATAAATTGATGCAGTAAAAACGATAATGACATTACTAATGTGACTGCTGTATAACCAGACCCTGAACCATAAAGTATATTCAGAAGCATCCTACCCCAAAAATTGTCTTCTACTTTTGTATAAAGTGCTTTAAATTTTTGCTTTGCTTTTTTCATGAGGCTCCCTGTCGTTAAATCATTTAGTTTTCTAACTTATAGCATGGCATTATTAAGACAATCTTAAATTGATTTTTATTTTTTTCGAATCTGGATTCAAAGATAATAATCCGTATTATATGCAGTCAAAAATTGCACAACGCGTTGTACTCAAAAAGGAAGTTGCTTGGATTACGTGCTAGAATGCGAAACTTATGTTCAATAGGGAAATTGAAATCGGTTCACCTTATGCCAGCCACTCTCTACAAAAAACCATTCTTACACCTCATGCTTTGCTAT
>CAYXLV010000081.1:0-7983 GCA_964465995.1 uncultured Coxiellaceae bacterium
CTTACAAACTCTTAGAAATCCAACAAAAAGACCATATCGTCAAACCTGGCATGACCGTGGTGGATCTCGGCGCTGCGCCCGGCGGTTGGTCGATGGTCGCTGTTGAATTGGTTGGCTTAAAAGGCCAAGTATTCGCGCTAGATTTATTGCCAATGGCCGCTATCCCAGGCGTCACCTTTATCCAAGGTGACTTTAACAAGCAAGCCAGCATTGATGAATTAATGAACGCTTTGGACAACACCGGTGTTGATCTAGTGATTTCCGATATGGCGCCCAATATCACAGGAAACAAAAGTATTGACCAACCACGCACCGTCCAACTCATTGAAGATGCAGCTTACTTCGCAATCGAAGTGCTAAAACCCGGCGGCACTTTTCTGGCAAAAATTTTTCAAGGCGAAGGCGTTGATCGCTTGGTTGTTGATTTGCGCAAATATTTTACAACCGTAAAAATCCGCAAACCCAAAGCCTCCCGCGCCAGGTCGAGTGAGATCTATATTTTATGCCAAGGGCGCAAGCCTGAATTTTGACTATAAATCAGATCCAATCAGCGCTATCATAGACTTTCTTATGTAAATGTCACTGAGGTAATTCCATTGAACAGCATGCTAAAAAATATCGTCTTGTGGGTCTTCATCTTTATTGTCTTATTCTTCGTTTTTAGTAATCTCAGCCGCCACCAATCTGGTGTGCAATCTTACTCTTATTCAGAATTTATCAAAGCAGTCGGCGCGGGCCAGGTGGCGAGTGTGGTGATACAAGACCGCACGATCCGCGGAACCACCAAAGATAACAAACGTTTTACCACCTACCTCCCCATGCAAGACCAATACCTCCTCAGTGAACTCATCAAAAAAGGCGTCCAAGTCCAAGGCGTCAAACCCAAACAACAAAGCCTTTTACTCCACATCCTAATTAGTTGGGCACCTTTCCTACTGCTGATCGCCGTATGGATATTCTTTATGCGCCAAATGCAAGGCGGCGGTGGCAAAGGCGGACCCATGGCATTTGGCCGCAGCAAAGCTCGTTTACTAGGTGAAGACCAGGTCAAAGTCACTTTCACTGATGTGGCAGGCTGCGAAGAAGCCAAGCACGAAGTGGTGGAGCTGGTCGAGTTCCTAAGAGATCCCGGCAAATTCCAACGCTTAGGTGGCAAAATGCCATGCGGTGTACTGCTAGTTGGCCCACCAGGAACCGGTAAAACCTTACTCGCCAAAGCTGTTGCTGGCGAAGCCAAAGTGCCTTTCTTCACTATTTCAGGTTCAGATTTTGTTGAAATGTTCGTCGGTGTGGGTGCTTCCCGTGTCCGTGATATGTTTGACCAAGCCAAAAAGCGCGCACCATGTATCATCTTTATTGATGAAATCGACGCCGTCGGTCGTCACCGTGGCGCAGGTTTAGGCGGTGGGCACGATGAACGTGAACAAACCCTTAACCAACTGCTCGTCGAAATGGATGGCTTTGAAGGTAAAGAAGGCATCATCGTCATGGCAGCCACCAACCGCCCCGACGTTTTAGATCCCGCCTTATTACGCCCCGGTCGCTTCGACCGCCAAGTAGTCGTTCCCTTACCTGATATCAAAGGCCGTGAAGAAATTATCAAAGTGCATATGCGTAAAGTCCCTGTCGATGACAACGTCCAAGCGGCAGTTATTGCACGTGGCACACCAGGTTTTTCAGGTGCTGATTTGGCTAACCTCGTTAACGAAGCCGCCTTATTTGCCGCTCGTAAAAATAAACGCGTCGTTAATATGCAAGAATTTGAAGAAGCCAAAGATAAATTAATGATGGGTGCTGAGCGTCGCTCTATGGTGATGAGTGAAGATGAGAAAAAACTCACCGCCTATCACGAAGCGGGTCACGCCTTAGTCGGATTAAATGTGCCAGACCATGACCCCGTTTATAAAGTCAGTATTATCCCCCGCGGTCGCGCATTAGGTGTGACCATGTTCTTACCCGAAGCCGATCGCTACAGCTACAGCCGTCGCCGCCTTGAAAGCCAATTGTCGGGTTTATTCGGTGGTCGTATTGCTGAAGAATTAATTTTTGGGTTGGATCATGTCACCACAGGTGCTTCCAACGATATCGAACGCGCCACTGAAATTGCCCGCAATATGGTGACAAAGTGGGGCTTATCCGAAAAACTGGGCCCACTGACCTATGGTGATGAGCAGGGTGAAGTTTTCTTAGGCCGCTCTATGACACAACGTCAAGAAATGTCAGAAGCCACCAGCAAAGTGATCGATGAAGAAGTGCGCGCCATTATTGATCGCACTTACGCGGCTGCTGAAAAAATCCTCAAAGAGAATATGGATAAACTGCATCTGATGGCAGAAGCGCTGGTGAAATACGAAACTATCGATGAAAAACAAATTCAAGAAATTCTTGAGGGTAAAGACCCATCACCACCTGAAGGCTGGGATGAATCATCCCCTAAGTCTGGCGGTGGCAATGCAGTCCCCGAAGATAAAATTCAGGCGCCGACTGATCGCAAGCCTCCTGTCGATGGCGGTGAAGCAAATGCGATTAATGAAGCAGACTCATAATTTCTGATTGATCACCGCTCCTTATGGCTAATAAGGAGCGGTTTTTTTATGTGATGACCCAAACTTTTTCAATTCGTTTATCGACTAACACAACCGTGACCTTAGCGACTCCCGCAGTGATGGGTGTCATTAATATGTCGCCAAATTCTTTTTATCAACCGCTCCAATCAGTAGAGTTGGCCCTGCGCGAAGCGGAAGCCATGGTGGCAGCTGGTGTTGATATGATTGATATTGGCGGTGAAGCGACCAACCCGTTCGTTGATATCACCGCAGAAAAGCCACAGATTCAGCAAGAAATTGAGCGCGTGGCCCCAGTGATTAGTGCGATTAAAAAACACTTTGATGTCTTAGTATCAGTAGACACCAGCCAACCGGCGGTTATGCAAGCCGCGGTAGAGCAAGGTGCCGACATCATTAACGACCAACGTGCTTTGCAAGTTGATGGCGCTTTAGCCATGGCAAGCACCCTAAAAGTCCCCGTTATCTTAATGCACTTTTTTATGACACCTCGGCAACCCGACAGCACGTCACCGCAAACTTTATTTGCCCAAATAGCCAGTGATTTAAAACAAACTATTCAGCGTTGCGTTCAAGCCGGCATCGAGCATGAGCGGATTATTATCGACCCAGGTTTTGGTGGCGGTAAAAATTACGGTAAAAGCACCGATGAAAATTATTATTTACTATCACGCTTAGCAGAACTCACCCAGCTGGGTTACCCCATACTGGCCGGCTGGTCACGCAAATCCATGCTCGGCGACACCTTAAACGGCGCTCCTCCCACTGAGCGTCTCTACGCCAGCATCGCCAGCGCAACCATCGCTGCACTCCAAGGCGCAAGCATTTTACGCGTACACGATGTCAAACCAACCATCGATGCCATTAAAACCGTCCAATACTTCCAAAAATTCTGAGCAACGTCATTAGCCTCCACCAGTCCTCGCCAGCCCTCATCACAGCCTTCGCCAGCCCCCATCACACAGCCCTCGTCGTCCCGCTGTTTAACAGCGGGATCCATGAATATGCACCAGCTTGCACAATTGAGTCACGCAATGACATTAATCCTCATCACACAATAAAGAAACATCACAATAGCAAGATTGAAACCAATAGGTTTCGTTGTTATCGTATCGCCAGTTTCAAACTCGTCCACTAGGATAGGAAATCTCCATGCGAAAATATTTTGGTACTGATGGGATCCGCGGTAAAGTCGGTAGCGCTCTAATTAATGCTGAATTTATGCTCAAATTAGGCTGGGCTGTAGGTAAAGTACTGGCGGGTAAAGATGACGCCAATGTCATCATCGGACGCGACACTCGCAACTCCGGCCCCATGATCGAAGCCGCCTTACAAGCCGGCCTTGCCGCCGCCGGGGTAAGCTCCCAAATTTTAGGACGCATACCCACCCCAGCAGTTGCTTACCTCACTCACTCCATGCGCGCCCAAGCAGGCATTGTCATCAGCGCATCCCACAACCCTTACTACGACAATGGCGTAAAATTCTTTGACCACCAAGGCATGAAATTATCCGACGCTGTCGAACTCGATATCGAAGCCCAACTTCTGCAACCCATGCAAAGCGTCGCCGCTGACCAAGTTGGCAAAATAGAACGCCTAGTGGATGTCCCCGGTCGTTACACCCAATTTTGCAAAAGCATATTCCCCGCCGATTTAAGTTTGCACGGTTTACGCATCGTCGTAGACTGCGCCAATGGCGCCACCTTCCAAGTAGCACCGCAAATTTTGCACGAGCTTGGCGCCGAGGTGATTGCCATCCACGACCAACCCGACGGCTTTAATATCAATCAACAATGCGGCGCCACCGATGTCACATCCTTACAACAAGTCATCGCAGAACAACACGCCGATGTGGGTATCGCATTAGATGGCGATGGTGATCGTTGCATCATGGTCGACCAACACGGTGAAATCATTGACGGCGATCAAATTCTCGGCATTTTAGCGCAACACTACAACCCCGATAACCAAGCTGCCATGGGTGTTGTTGGCACAGTGATGACAAACCTCGGCTTGGAGCAATTACTATCAAAAAACAACATTGAATTTATTCGCACACCCGTTGGCGATCGCTACGTCTTAGAAGAATTACGCAAGCGCGACTGGATCCTCGGCGGCGAATCATCCGGCCACATCGTTAACTTAAATTACAGCACCACCGGCGATGGTATTATCACCGCCTTACAAATCCTCGCTGTGATGCAGCTTACCGGAAAATGCCTCCACGAACTTGCCGCCAGCATGGTGAAATGCCCAATGATTCTTATTAATGTACCCGTCCACGGCGACAAAGACGTTTCCAAATTTCCAAAAGTCCAAGCCATCGCCACCCAAGTGGAAGCAAACTTAAATGGCTCCGGCCGCGTATTATTACGCCCATCTGGCACCGAACCTTATGTGCGTGTCATGGTAGAAGGCAACGATGAAAACCATATTCGTGAAGCCGCCGAAACCATTGCGTCAATTGTTAAGCAGGAGATGAAATAAATGCCAAAAACCGCCATCACTCCCACCCGCAGCGAAAACTATGCGGAGTGGTATCAGCAAGTCATTAAAAAAGCCGATTTAGCCGAAAATTCTCCTGTGCGTGGCTGCATGGTGATTAAGCCATGGGGTTATGCGATCTGGGAAAATATTCAAAAAATACTAGACGCCCAATTCAAAGCCACCGGTCATAAAAACTTTTACTGCCCTTTATTTATCCCAATGAGTTACATGGAACGCGAAGCCAAACATGTTGAAGGCTTTGCCAAAGAGTGCGCCGTAGTCACTCACAGTCGTTTGCAAGATGTCGGTGATGGCCGCCTAGAACCGGCTAGCCCCTTAGAAGAACCACTAATCATCCGCCCAACCTCAGAAGCGATTGTTGGCGAAATGTTTTCACGTTGGGTGCAATCGTATCGTGATTTACCGTTGCTATTAAACCAATGGGCCACTCTCGTGCGTTGGGAAATGCGCACCCGTTTATTTTTACGCACCAGCGAATTCTTATGGCAAGAAGGTCACACCGCTCATGCCACTGCCACTGAAGCCGAACAAGAATCATTAATGATTCTCGATTTATATGGCGACTTTATGGAAAAATACTTAGCGATGCCTATCATCAAAGGCGAAAAATCAGAAAGCGAACGCTTCCCCGGCGCAACATCGACCTACTGTTTAGAAGCAATGATGCAAGATGGCAAAGCTTTACAAGCTGGCACTTCACACTTCCTCGGTCAAAATTTCTCACGCGGTTTTAATATTAAATTTCTCGATGCCGACGGCAAAGAACAATACGCTTGGACTACATCCTGGGGTGTCTCCACACGCTTAATTGGCGGATTAATTATGACGCACAGTGATGATGACGGCTTGGTCTTACCGCCTAAAATTGCACCACTACACGTGGTGATTATTCCCGTCACTCACCACGGCGGTGATGCATCGGAAATTATTAATTACTGCGACAGCGTGGCCAAACAATTACGCGCCCAACACTTTCATCAACAGCCCATTATGGTGGAAGTCGATACCAGCGATGGTCGTGCAGGTGATAAAAATTGGGCGTGGGTTAAAAAAGGTGTACCCATTCGTTTAGAAGTCGGGCGTCGTGAATTTGAAGAAGAAAGCGTTTTTATGGGACGCCGTGATTTATCGCCCAAGGAGCGTCGCGCGATACCGGTGCAAGAATTTGTAGAAAGCGCTGCTGATCTTCTCGAAGATATCCAAAGCCAGCTTTACAATCGCGCGTGTGAATTTCGTCAAAAGCACACGGTACATGTAAATTCTGCAGCAGAATTTTATGAGTTTTTTAAAGCGAAAAAAAATATTGGTTTTGTAACAGCTTACTGGCAAGAAGATGCTGCACTAGAGAAAAAAATAAAAGAAGATTTAAACGTCACTGTACGCTGTATTCCTATGGATGATTCAGGCAGTACCGGTGATTGCATTTTTACTCAAGCAAAAGCTGCGAAGTTAGCCGTATTTGCCAAAGCGTACTAAACAGTTTTGATTGTCTAAAAAAGGACTTAAGCGATGACAAATTTAGTTTGGCTGCGCCGCGATTTACGTTGCCATGATAACCCAGCATTAAGGGCTGCTTGCAACAATGCAGATAAGGGTGTGGTGGCTTTATTTATACTCACGCCACAAATGTGGGAACTGCATCATAACGCCCCCGTACAAATTGATTTAATCCTACGTCAACTCAGTGATTTAAAAACACAACTCGCCAAACTCAATATCCCACTGTTAATTCGCAAAACCACCGCCAAAGTCAATTCAGTCAAAACCCTACAAAAAGTGGTAACCGAACATAAAATCACTGGGCTTTTTTATAATATTGAATACGAAGTTAATGAAGCAAAGCGCGATCAAATTGTTGAGCAATGGTGTAGGCAAGCTAAAATACTCGTATCACGCTTTCACGATCAAGTATTATTAGAGCCAGGCACCGTGCTAACCGGCGCCAATAAAGTCTATACAGTTTTCACGCCATTTAAACGCGCTGCTTTTAAAATGCTATTAAATAACGGCATTCCTGAACCACTCGCGTTACCAAAAAAACAAAAGCCCATCAAAGTCGCCGCAGATTCCGTACCAGACACTTTACCCGGTTTTAAAAGTGCAGTAGACCCAGCCTTATGGCCAGCCGGCGAAAAAACCATTTTAAAAAAATTAGAACAATTTTGTGATGAACGCATTCAAGACTATGCCAAAGATCGCGATTGCCCAGCCATTGCCGGCACCAGTCGTTTGTCACCTTATTTAGCCATTGGTGTGATCTCGATTCGCCAGTGTTTACTGGCTGCACTCAACGTCAATCAAGGGCGCTTAGAAAGCGGACGCAAAGGCGTTGATACTTGGATCTCTGAATTAATTTGGCGCGAATTTTATCGCCATATTTTAGTCGGCTATCCTCGAGTGTGTCGCCACCAACCCTTTCGAGCAAACACCAAGGGCATTCCCTGGAAAAATAACGAAGCACATTTTGCTGCTTGGTGTGATGGGCAAACCGGCATTCCCATTGTGGATGCGGCAATGCGTCAACTGAAACAAACCGGTTGGATGCATAATCGTTTACGTATGATAGTCGCAATGTTTTTAAGTAAAAATTGTTTGATTGATTGGCGCTGGGGCGAGGCGTTTTTTATGCAGCATTTAGTCGATGGTGATTTTGCGTCAAACAATGGTGGCTGGCAATGGTCAGCTTCTACAGGCACGGATGCAGCGCCATATTTTCGAATTATGAATCCGGTATCACAAAGCACCAAGTTTGATCCCGATGGTAATTTTATTCGTGAATTTTGTCCCGAGTTGCGTGAGCTCGATAGTCAAGCGATTCACAATCCAAGCGAGTTTGTTACCACACTCCCGCCAGGCTATCCCAAGCCGATTGTTGATTTTATCCGTAAGCATACGATTGGCTCTTGAGGTT
>CAYXLV010000082.1:0-7894 GCA_964465995.1 uncultured Coxiellaceae bacterium
TAAATGCAGTAATCCCATCGCCTTTAATAATATCCGGCCATGCAGCTGCTAACTCAAAACGCGCAACAGGAGACTTTGCATGAAACATAACGCGCGTTAATTGATCAACTTTACGTTTCGTCGCAGGTGTTAAGTTAGCATACGCAATGGCAGCAATAAGGCGATGCCCATTACTATTCCAAGCAAAAACTGGCAAACTCACGCTAACAATGACAAAAAAGCTTAATAAATACGATTTCATTTTTATTTTGTTTATTTTTTATGCAAAATGCGGGCTAACATATTAAACACGGTTAATTTATAATCAACGACATGAAAATTATGCGTCAAATCATCACAGTTATCATCTGTTTTTTGGTCATCCCCACCGCCTTGGCAAAGCGCCCTGAGCTGGCTAAAAAATCCAACATTGTGATCAATTTGAACGGCGTCGATGGCGCTGTCGCTAAAAATATCATGAACTCATTACAAAACAAACAAAATCTAATCCCGCATCCATTGACTCAATCCCGCATCAATAATTTTTATCGCGAAGCCCCCAAAGTGATTAAAACCGCGATGAAGCCATACGGCTATTTTCGACCACGCATCCAATCACGCTTACAGTATAACGATCAACAATGGACGACTACTTTTACGATTCAACCCGGTCAAGCAATGCCAATCACAAAAATCAGTGTGATCGTGGATGGCGCTGGCGCCAATGATAAAGCGTATCTTGATTATTTAAACAAACTGCCGCTTAAAAAAGGCGACACATTAGATATTGAAAAATATGATTCGATAAAGCATAGTTTATTTGATTTAGCATCTGCCCGTGGTTACTTTCGCGCCAAGATGCTAAAAAGCAAAATTACTATCAATTTATATAACTACACCGCCAGCATCGTCATTCACTTTTATACCGGACCGCGCTTTCGATTCGGTAAGACATTTTTTTCAGACACACCTTTTAATTTAAAATTTTTACGCCGCTTTTTGACTTATCACCAAGGCGAACCATACGACTACACCAAAATACAAAGAACTCAAAAAGGATTGCGTGATAGTAATTACTTCACCCAAGTGATTATTAATCCCATGCCTGAAAAAATTAAAAATGGCGAAGTACCGATTCAAGTGCATTTAATTATGCGCAAATCAAAGCAATATATTATTGGCATTGGTTTTGGTACTGATACGGGTGTTCGCGGCACACTGGGCATTACTAATACTTATGTCAACCAGTGGGGACATCGTTTTCAAAGCTTATTACAAGCATCCGGGAAAAATAGCATTTTAACCGCTAGCTATATTATTCCCGGACGCAAGCCCGCCACCAACTATTACACGCTGAGTGCTGGCTTAGGTCGTTTGCGTTTGAATAGTGGTAATGCAAATACTGCTCGTGCAGCAGCGAGTTACACGTCGGTTTATGGGCGACTTAAGCAAGTCATTTCGATGAACTATGTTAATGAACGTTATAATATTCGCAATCTACCACGCACACGTGCAAATTTAATTTATCCTAATATTCACTGGAGCTACTTGATTGCTGATCGAAAACAAAAACCCAGATTTGGGATTAGCTTTCATTTAAACTTGGCTGGCACCATTAGTGCATTATCATCTAAAAGCGGCTTCTCACAAGTACGCGGCGGTTTTCGCTCGTTGCTGACCATACCTTATACGTACACCCGCTTCTTAATCCGCAGCGAATTAGGTCGCACCGGGATTAATAGCATTAATAACTTACCGCTAACGTTGCAGTTACTTGCAGGTGGTATACAAAGTATTCGTGGTTTTCGTTTTAATGATATTGGTCCTGGGCGTAATTTATTTGTAAGCAGTGGTGAAATACAACAACGCGTTTATGGTGATTGGTATCTAGCGGGGTTTATTGATTTTGGTAACGTTGCCAATACAACTCCTTTTCAAAATTTTAATGTCGGCGTTGGACCCGCCATCGCCTGGCTATCACCGGTTGGTATGATAGAAGTTGGCATGGCCAAACCCATTGCAGTTTCTGTACCCGGCACATCAAAGAAGTGGCGTTTTTTCTTTAGCATAGGACCAGAGTTATGATCAAAGCTATTATTCGGATATTTCTGCTGTTTGTCATATTACTGATTGCGCTAATTGTATTTTTACTCACACCGACCGGACTGAAGGTATCGGTTGATTTAGCCGCCCGCTTTGCACCCATGACAATCCAGTATCAAAAAATTTCTGGAACCTTCTTAGGGCCTATCACCATTGAAGAGTTGCACATCCAAGATGATCAACATGACTTACGCATTAAAAAAATTCATTGGAATTGGCGACTGCTGGCGCTATTGAATAAGCAGTTAGTGATTACCCAGCTACATGTTAACCAAATCAGTGTCGCCATACCTGACACAACACCAGCACCAGCACCAACGCCAAGCACAGAACCTAAAACAAAAGCGATTTCCGTCAAAGAAATCAATCATTATCGTGAAGCTGTTGCAAACTTCTTTGCTAAGTTACGCGACAATGAAGTGATTTTACCAATACTGATTAACGATGCGAGCATTAAAAATTTAACTATTAAGACACCAACCAAAACCATTACGGCATTTAAAACATTGCGCTTTAACAGCCAATTTCGACGACGCGATTTTGATTTACACTTAGAGGCCAATGCCACTAAACCGACACCATGGCATATTAAAATTCATATTAATGGCAATGCCAATCACTACCAAACTGATTTTATTTTTAACTATCAAAACCATCATTGGCAAGCTGGCGGCAGTGGCGATGCCAATGGTATTCATTTACGCATTCAAAAAGGTCATTTACTTAATGGCACTACTGCGGGTGATATTCAACTCACCTGGTCACCGCACTTAACGTGGCATATCCATCTTCGAGCCAAACAACTCAATTTAAAATTACTGGATAGCAACTGGCCGGCTTTAAGCACAGTGAGCATTCAAAGTGATGGCAGTTTAAAAAATAATGACCCTAAATTTACTGCATCAATCCAGTTAACAGCACCCCATGCTAAAGTTGCGGTCCAACTCAAGCACAATCGTTTGTGGCATGCACAGTGGCAACTGAATGTCAGTCGACTGAATAGCTTATTGCCGAGTGCATACGGTGATTTGCAATCCAGTGGCAATATGCATGGCACACTGAGTGCACCCATCACCACAGGCAATATTAAAGCCAACAATCTAAAACTCTTTAGTCTCCAAGCCCAGCAATTAAATAGTCATTGGTCGCTTGATTTTACTAACCAACAAGCATCGCAGTTAGTGGTGACAGCCAATAGCATGCAGTTAAACGGCGCAACAATTAAAGGGCTTAATTTACAGATTAATGGCAAGCTGCGTCTGCATGAAATTCATTTGCAATTTAATTATGACAACGTGCAATCAAAATTATTGATTGATGGCGCATGGTTAAAAAATCATTGGCATGCCACACTAAAAGATCTGCGCCTGACGGCAGAAAATGACATTTGGCAACTAGCACAACCAACCACTATCAATGCCAATTTACAAAAAGTGAGTTTTACCTCACTGTGTTTACGATCCAAGCAACACGCTAGTATTTGTGTAAAAGGTTTTTGGCACGCTAAACAGGCTTGGAACATGGTGCTTACCGGACGACATATTCCAGTGAATGACTTAACCCAATCGTTATCACCGAATATGAAAATCACCGGATCAATTAATTTGCAAGGTCAAATTAACGGCACTGCAACCAATATTGATAAGCTCAACCTGCAAGCCAAACTCACGTCAGGCACTATCATTAATACCATCGATCAAAAAACGATTCGCAATCCTTATGCAGGCGGTTCACTAAGCAGTACTTTGGATAACAATGGTTTACAAGTGCAAGCACATTTAAAACTGAATGCAACTGACGGACTGCAAGCAACTGTTAAGCTGCCGAACTACCATGGCAAAGGCGTACCGGATAAGCAGCAAGCAATAACAGGGCATTTGCGCATATCATTTCATCATTTAAAAAAAATATCTGCACTGATCCCTAATGCGGTTATTACGCAAGGCGCTTTAATTGCCAATCTAAAACTGGCTGGAACTGTGGGACGTCCGCAATTATCAGGGGATGTTAATATTCGACAAAGCGAAATTAAAATTCCTTATTTAAATATCACCCTTAAACAACTTGGCGCCAAGCTAACCAGTCGTGACAATCATTTAAATTATACCGCTAGCGCAACTTCTGCTGGCAAGAAACTTGTTATTGATGGTCAGACGAATTTAACCGAGCCAGGCTTGCCCACTACTATTACGATTCATGGAGATAATATTTTAGTGGCTAATAATGATGAAGTGACGCTGTATGCATCGCCTGATTTAAAAATAGAAATGCGTGGGAATAAGTTGGATGTGAAAGGCAGCATTACCGTACC
Source organism: uncultured Coxiellaceae bacterium (assembly GCA_964465995.1). Classification (GTDB taxonomy): domain Bacteria; phylum Pseudomonadota; class Gammaproteobacteria; order Coxiellales; family Coxiellaceae; genus CAYXLV01. The sequence continues at coordinate 4,394 of CAYXLV010000082.1, forward strand.
ACGCGGTCATATTAAAATTCAGGATTATCGAAATACTGTGGTGCTACCGGAAAATGAAATTCAATATATTGGTAAGCCAAAAGATCAAGCCAATAGTGGCTGGGTGGTTGCGACGCAAGTGACAGCTATTTTTAATAAAGCGGTGAAGATCGATATGCTTGGTTTTAAAGGTAACCTTGATGGAAAGATGAATATCTCTGGGCGACCCAATCAGCCTATTATTGCAACTGGTCGTATCGGTGTTGTGAATGGATCTTATAATGCTTATGGGCGCAGCTTAGTGATTTCAAAAACATCGTATATTCAATACAACAGTACACCTATTAATAACCCTAGTTTATATGTTGAAGCCACTAAAAAAATTAATGTACTGTCTGCACAAAACTTACAAAATGTTGGAGACCGCACAATTACTGTTGGTGTACTGGTCACCGGTACTGCACGCCAACCCAATGTTACTTTGATTTCAACACCGCCTTTATCACAAGCCGATATTCTTTCTTATCTAATACTCGGCTCACCAAGTGGCTCGCATTCGAATAGTAATATTTCGTTATTATTAAGCGCGATTGACTCTTTAAATTTAAGCAAAGGCAAAGGCGGTAAAGCCGGCGGGATTGTTGATCAAATTAAACAAGGCTTAGGCTTTAGTGAACTTGGCATTGAAAGGGAGGCGCCTTATAGCCAACTGGGTATTCCTGTTGATCAACGCACCTCGTTTGTTATTGGTCGACACCTGACTGATCGGATTTATGTTCGTTATAGCTTTGATTTAACCGGCTCAAATATTACCCAAGGCAATGTATTAACAATTCGTTATTTATTAAATAAAAATTGGGCAGTGCAAGGAGTTAACAGCCGACTAGGTTATGGTGGCGATATACTATATACTATCGAAAAAAATTAACCTCCACAGCTTTAAGGTACGCGATGGAAAACCCACTGTTAATTGATCAACTCATCCAAGCGGTCATTGATAATGATCCAAAGTTGGTGAATGAATTATTAAACGAAGGTTTAAATCCCAATAGCTGCCTTGATACTGCCTTAGTCACCCCTTTACATCACGCCGCACAAAACGATTCGCTTGAAGTGATTCCACTGTTAGTAGAAGCCGGCGCTGATCTTGATGCTGAAACAGAACCGGATGGTTATACGCCGCTTGATATCGCTTTATTACATGAACATAGTAAAGTGGCGCAATTATTGATGGCTTATTCTTCTGGGACAGATATTCGACGCCACTAATTTAGCTAAGCCGCTTCCGCTAACATCGTTGCACTAAAATCAATTCTTCGATTTAACCACCAAAGTAAAATTAAGGCTGGAAAGCCGATAAAAAACGTCCAAATATAAAATTCAATCCAACCTAAGTGATGCACCATAGCTGCAGCTTCAGGACCGACATACACGCGGCCGACCGCAGATAAAGCAGAAAGTAAGGCAAATTGGGTGGCGGTGTATTTTTTATTACACAAACTCATTAATAAAACAACGAATGCGACCGTACCTAAACTGCCGGTAAAGTTTTCAGTAAAAGTTGCCACAGCCATTACTGCGATATTTTTACCAACCACTGCCAGCCATACAAAGACAAAGTTTGAGGCCATTTGTAAAAAACCAAAAATCATTAATGAGTAATATAAACCTAAGCGTGGTAAAAACAGGCCGCCGATAAAGCTGCCAATTAGTGATGCGGTTAATGCCGTGATTTTTGCGACGGTGCCAATTTCGATAAGGCTAAAACCAACACCATGAATAAGGAAGTAGGTATTCAGTGATAAGGCAAAGACATCACTTAATTTATAAATAACAATAAAAATTAAAATGGCAATGGCGTTTTTGCGATTAATAAATTCCTTCCAAGGTTCAACAACTGCTTTAAGAAACGTTTTTGGTGGAGCAATATGTTCTGGTCGTGGTGACCATAGCGTTATAAAAATACCTAATAACATTAAACCCGCCATGATCAAGTAAGTCGCTCGCCAACCAAGCTCTGCTGCAAAAATTAAGGCTAAAGCACCAGCAACTAACATCGCCATGCGAAAACCAATGGTGTTCATAGCAGCACCTGCACCACGCTCACCGATAGCCAACACATCGGTTCGATAAGCGTCAATACCAATATCTTGTGATGCTGAAAAAAAAGCGACCCCCAATGCCGTTAACGCCATTAACCACGGCATGGTTTTAGGATTTAAAAATGCCATCATGACTAAACCGATACACAGCGCAATTTGCATTAACAAAATCCAACCACGCCGCCGTCCCAGTGATGGCATTGGCACAAATCGATCAAACAATGGTGCCCAAAGAAATTTATAAACATACGGTTGCCCAACCAAGGTTAATGCGCCAATGGTGGCCAAATTAACCCCAGACACGGTATACCAAGCCTGCAACGTAGAACCCGTTAACAACAGCGGTAAACCAGAACAAAAAGCTAAAAGAGAAACAGCAAAAATACGACGATTACAATACGATTGAACCCAATTGTTCACTGACATAAAGACTTCCTACTGAATAGCAATAGGAATTAGAATACAGAACTCGAATCGCATAATCCAGCAGAATTGCTGGGGTGTGATAAGTTAGGTAAGCAAGCTGTTAGGATAAAATCATTTGATTGTTGGGCTAACAGCTTGTGTTGAATGATGGGGTTAGTGATTAAAACCACACTTCGGGCTAGATATCGTCTGTAGTTCGACTGACTCTTGCTCTTGCTGGCTGTCATCGTTTCTTATTTGCGTAGCTTTTGGGTTGAGTTTTTTAGGTTGATGTGTAAAAAATGCGGGGGGCTGTTTTGGTTTTCCAATGGAATCAATATTAACAGTCTCATCATCATCACTTCTACTAACTTGTTCTGGGGGCATTTCTGATATCAGCATCTCATTGTAAAATTCACTGGCATTTTTTTTGCTACCCATTTTCTCTTCATCATGTTGTTGATTCTTTCGCTCACACATTTGCTGAACATGCTTGAGCTCTTCTTGCAACCTACTCAGCCGAGGATCAACCTCACCTTCTGAAGATTGAAATTGAGTATGCGAAGATACTTGTTTTTTTTGATTCTGCTGTCGGCTTTCTTCGGTGATTTTTAAAGCCGACTTTTGTTCGACTGGAGGTGTATATTTTGGGGGAGCTTCAGCTGCTTGCTTGCGTTGTAATTCTAGCGCAACTGGTCTAAGTAGATTTCTTTGTGCATTGATGAGTTTATAATAGTTGGAGTCTGTATCTTTTTCGTTAGAAGGTATAGCCCACGGTGCAGAGCCTTTAAAATCTGACTGATTAATACCAATGTTTTTTGCACCAAGGGCGGCAAATACTGGAGCAAAATTTACTTTCTTCTGCTCACAAACCTCACACTGCTCATCCAGCTTCCAGTAAAGCGTTACAGGATCATCTGCAACATCTTTGTGGCTTAACATCTCACGAAAACTTTTTGCATTAACTACGTTTTTGCCATTCCAAAATATGCTTCTACTATGATTTGTAATATAT
>CAYXLV010000083.1:0-7753 GCA_964465995.1 uncultured Coxiellaceae bacterium
CCACTAGCACGAACAGCCCGGGGTTGCGATTCCTTGGTTGGTCGCTCGAGCGGGTTTACAAGAAAAAATTATTAGCGGTCAATGTCCCATCACTTTTATTTCTGTACACCGCATTCGCGGTAAAGGCTTACTAGCCAAGTTATTATCTCCTTTACAAATTTTCCGTGCAGTGTGGCAAGCGCGACGTGCACTGAAAAAAATCCAGCCGGATGTGGTGTTAGGGATGGGTGGTTTTGTGAGCGGGCCTGGCGGCATGGCAGCGAAATTATTAGGTATTCCATTAGTGATTCATGAGCAAAATTCGGTGGCGGGTGTTACCAATCGAATTTTGGCGAGATTTGCACAGCAAATTTTGGCGGGTTTTCCTAATGCTTTTGCGCCAACTTTGCCAGTGACTTGGGTGGGTAATCCGGTGCGTGATGAGATTATGCGCATTCAACCACCGGCGCAACGTTATGCGGCGATGACAGGGCGACCTTTAAAGCTATTTGTGTTGGGTGGTAGTCAGGGAGCGCATGCGTTAAATACTTTAATGGTCGCGCTTGTGCAGCAATTTCCGCGTTTAGATGAATTATCGATTTGGCATCAAACGGGTGAGCATGATTTAGCGATGGTGCAACAAGCGTATGCAAAAGCTGCGGTTGATGCGAAAGCACAAGCGTTTTTGACGGATATGGCGCAAGCGTATCGTTGGGCGGATTTAATTTTATGTCGCGCGGGCGCGTTGACGGTTGCTGAATTGGCTGCAGTCGGTTTGCCGAGTTTATTAGTGCCGTTTCCATATGCCGTCGATAATCATCAATTTCATAATGCCGAATTTTTACAAGCCGCTGATGCCGGTAGGATTCTTCTCCAAGCTGAATTAGATGTCGCAAAACTGCAAAGCGTATTAATTGAATTTTTAAACCAACCTGAGCGTCTAAAAGTGATGGCGAATAATGGCCGTGCTTTGGCAAAACCCGATGCAACGGCTCAAATTGCACAAGTGTGTTTGCAATTGGCCAAACCGCAAGAGATCAATGCGTAATGGAAATTAACTCGCCACTCAATCAATCACCTGAATTAGCCCACGAGACTTTACTAATGAACCAAGCCACTATTTTGAATAATGACAATATTAAGCATATTCACTGTATGGGTATTGGTGGTATTGGGGTGAGTGGTTTGGCAGAAATTTTGTTAAAGCAAGGTTATCAAGTGACTGGATCGGATATTGCGCAGACGGCGATTGTGCAGCGCTTGGTGAGATTGGGTGCCGTTATTAATGTTGAGCATCATGCTAAAAATGTCGAGCAAGCCGATGCGGTGGTGTACTCGAGTGCGATTGCCTCGACCAATCCTGAATTTAAAGCCGCGCAATCCTTGGGGATTCCGATGATTCAGCGAGGTTGTTTGTTGGCAGAATTATTAAACCAAGCGCAAGGTATTGCGGTTTGTGGTACGCATGGTAAAACCACGACAACGGGGATTATTGCTTATGCGTTATTGCATGCCGGGCTTGATCCAACCATGGTGATGGGCGGCATTATTAATGGCTTTGAAAGTCCGGTGCATTTGGGGGCGGGACCTTATTTTGTGGCGGAGGCGGATGAAAGTGATGCGTCGTTTGTGCATTTGCAGCCTGAGATAACCATTTTGACTAATGTCGACGCCGATCACTTAAGCACGTATGACGGCAGTTTTGATCAACTGAAACAAACTTTTGCGGAGTTTTTACAAAAAATGCCAAGCCATGGCACGGTGATTGCTTGTATTGATGATCCGCATGTGCGCGACTTGGTGGCTGATTTATCGTGTCGATTGATTACCTATGGGTTTAGTCAGGAAGCCGATATTCGCGCCGATGATTTTCGACAGCAGGGTTTGCAAAGTTACTTTAATGTTTATCGTTTTAGTGATGATAATTTATTGGACGTGCGCTTGAATTTGCCTGGCCAGCATAACGTATTAAATGCTTTAGCAGCGATTGCAGTAGCGACCTGTTTGGAGGTGAATGATACAGCATTGGGTGAAGCGCTGACCCAATTTCCTGGTGTTGGTCGACGTTTTCATTATCATGGTGACATACAAATAAAAGCGGGGACGGCAATGGTGTTTGATGATTATGGTCATCATCCCAATGAAGTTGCGGTCACTTGGCAAGCCGCTAAGCAGGCTTGGCCGGATCGTCGTGTGGTGTTTGTGTTTCAACCGCATCGTTATTCAAGAACGCAAGATTTGTTAAATGATTTTGTGGATGTGTTGGCTAAGATGGATGCTTTGATTTTAGTTGATGTTTACAGTGCGGGTGAAAAGAAAATTCCTGGTGCGGATAGTCGTGCCTTACATCACTTAGTGACTCAGCAAACCGAGCAGCCTGTGTGGCTGGTGCCGGATTTAAAAGATTTACCGCAAGCGTTGGCTGAGCGATTGCAAAATAATGATGTGGTGATTTTTCAAGGTGCAGGCAGTATTGGTGCGGCGGCGCGAGAAATAGCGGCCATGCTGAGTGTATCAAAATAAAGGAAAGTCCATGGCATCGATCAGTCCGCGCTTGACCAATCTTATTGCGGTAGCGGTTTTTGCTTTTCTGTTGCTGGCGGCGATTTTTTTTGCTTGGTTTAAGTTGTACCAACAAAATGCTATGCCGTTTAAGCAGGTCAAAATTATTACTACGGCAAATTATATTCCACGTCAGCAGTTGCAACGCATTGTGAAAGACAATCTGCAGGGTGGATTTTTTTCGATCAAGATTGATTTGTTAAAAAATGAGCTCTCCAAATTGGCTTGGGTCGACGGTGTGGCGATTAAGCGCGAGTGGCCCAATCGTTTGCAAATTTTGATCACTGAGCAGCAACCTGTGGCACGTTGGGATCAAACGCAAATTTTTAATTCGCTTGGTCACTTATTCACACCGCCAGTGTCGAGCATTCCGAAACAGCTGCCTTCATTGCAAGGGCCGGCGTCATTATCGAAAAGTATTTGGCAACAATATCAGGCGTTTAATGTATTAATTGCAAGTTTAGGTTTAAGTATCGATCAGCTGCAAGTGAGTCAGCGCTTATCGTGGCAATTGCGGTTAAGTAATGGGCTGTGGGTGGTCTTGGGGCGTGAGGATATTGATCAACGCTTGCAGCGGTTTGTGCGTTTGTATCAACGCGTGATTCTTCAGAAAAATAAGCAAGCAGTGAGCGTGGATATGCGCTACCCAAATGGCATGGCTGTGCGTTGGAAAGAGAGAGCAAAGTAAGCTTTTGCGATGCATTTTGACCACGTTTTACACAAAACCAAAATCTACTGTAAAACTTTATAAAAAACATGTAACGTTATGAATTACATCACTGTTATTATTTGCGCAGCAAAACCTAAATTTAGCGAAATTTTTTATAGAGCTCTTTAGCTTTTTGCCTTATACTTGTGATTCTATTAGCAAGAAGCGCCAGGGAGTTGCAATAGGATGGCCAAAAAGCCGGATAAAAATCTCATCGTTGCTCTAGATATTGGTACGAGCAAAATCGCCGCCCTCGTTGGTGAAATCACCCAAGATAATCACATCGAAGTTGTAGGATTTGGAGCCCATCCATCCCACGGCCTGAAAAAAGGCGTTGTGGTTAATATTGAGGCAACCGTCCAATCCATCCAACGAGCGATTGAAGAGGCCGAGTTAATGGCCGGTTGTGAAATCCATTCTGCCTTTACCGGAATTGCCGGTAGTCATATCCGAAGTTTAAATTCCCATGGCATCGTTGCCATCCGTGACCGAGAGGTCAACCAATCTGATGTTGAAAGAGTGATTGATGCGGCCAAAGCCGTCGCCATTCCCGCCGATCAAAAAATCCTCCATATCCTCCCCCAAGAATTTGTTGTTGATGCCCAAGACGGTGTGCGTGAACCGGTTGGCATGTCAGGTGTTCGATTGGAAGCCAAAGTGCATATTGTGACCGGTGCGGTGAGCGCGGCGCAAAATATTATGAAATGTGTGCGTCGTTGTGGTTTGCAAATCGGCGATATTATTTTGGAGCAGTTAGCCTCCAGTCATGCGGTGTTAACGGATGATGAAAAAGAATTAGGTGTTTGTTTAGTTGATATTGGCGCTGGTACTACCGACATCGCGGTATTTACCGAAGGCGCGATTCGTCATACCGCGGTTATTCCGATTGCGGGTGATCATGTGACGAATGATGTGGCGGTGGCGCTACGTACGCCGACACAATTTGCAGAGCAAATTAAAATTCAACACGGTTCTGTTCTCGCTGACAAAGTTGATCCCAGCGAATCTATTCAAGTCCCAAGCGTTGCTAAACGCCCACCAAAATCCATTCCTAAAAAAGCACTCGCACAAGTAGTAAGTGCACGTTATGAAGAATTATTTGCATTGGTGCAAGCAGAGTTGCGCCGTAGCGGTTTTGAAAACCTAATTGCAGCCGGTATTGTTTTAACCGGTGGCGCCTCCAAAATCCCAGGCGCCGTTGATTTAGCAGAAGGCATATTGCATATGCCTGTGCGTTTAGGCACACCATTAAACGTCAACGGTTTAATGGATGTGCGCGACAATCCCATGTACGCAACCGGTGTCGGTTTGTTGTTACACGGTCATCAACAACAAAATAGTGGATTTGTTTACGAATTAGAAAACGGTTTAGGCGGACTATGGTCACGCATGAAAAGTTGGTTTCAGGGGAATTTTTAAGGGAGATTTTCGACATGTTTGAACTGGGCGACAACACAACTCATAACGCAAAAATTAAAGTCATCGGTATTGGTGGTGGCGGTGGTAATGCCATCGAGCACATGATGGCCGAGCATATTGAAGGCGTTGAATTTGTTTGTGCAAACACCGATTCACAAGCTTTAGGTCGCACGAGTGCACGCACAGTTTTACAGTTAGGTGAAGAAATTACTAAAGGCCTAGGTGCTGGTGCCAACCCAGAAGTCGGTCGTCAATCAGCTGAAGAAGCCCAAGATCGAATTCGCGAAGTGCTAGAAGGCACCGACATGGTATTTTTAACGGCCGGTATGGGCGGCGGTACTGGAACAGGTGCTGCACCAATTGTTGCTGAGATCGCGAAAGAGTTAGGCATTTTAACCGTCGCGGTGGTGACTAAGCCGTTTGCGTTTGAAGGTAAAAAACGTATGGAAGTTGCCGATAAAGGTATTGAAAATTTAGCAAAACATGTTGATTCACTAATTACGATCCCCAATAACAAATTACTGAGTGTCCTCGGTAAAAACATCACTCTACTGAATGCTTTTAAAGCCGCCAATAATGTTTTATTAGGCGCCGTGCAAGGCATCGCTGATTTAATCACTCGCCCAGGTTTAATTAACGTCGACTTTGCAGACGTTCGCACTGTGATGTCTGAAATGGGTATGGCAATGATGGGAACGGGTGTGTGCAGCGGTGAAAATCGTGCCCGTGAAGCGGCAGAAGCGGCTATTGCTAGCCCACTTTTAGAAGATATCGATTTCACTGGCGCGCGTGGTGTCTTGGTTAATATTACTGCTGGTATGGATATGTCGATCGGTGAATTTGAAGCGGTGGGTGATGCAGTGAAATCATTTACCTCTGAAAACGCTACCGTGGTGGTAGGTACCGTGATTGATCCAGAAATGAGTGACGAGCTGCGTGTCACAGTGGTTGTCACCGGCCTTGGCCAACAAGCCCGCGCAGGTGGTGTTACTCACTTAAAATCGATTAAAAACACTCGCAACGATGGCACAGTTGATTACCAACAACTCGATCGTCCAACTTACATCCGTAACCAAGAAACTGAGCAACGCGTTGCCGACAGTGATGATGGCTACAGCGAAAAAGATGTTGAGTATTTGGACATCCCTGCATTTTTACGTCGCCAGGAAGAAGTGTAGCGATTGCTATGCTACAATGCCGGTCAATTTGCGCAAGGAATTTTCTAACTCCATGATTAAACAAAGAACTTTGAAAAATATCGTCAAAGCGACAGGCGTTGGCGTTCATACTGGCGAGATGGTTTACCTTACCTTACGCCCTGCAGCACCTAACACGGGCATTGTTTTTCGCCGCACCGATCTTGATGAACCTGTTGATATCCCAGCCCGCGCCGAATTTATTGGCGATACTCGCATGTCGACCTGCTTGCATAAAGATGGCGCCCGGATTGCCACCGTTGAGCACTTACTCTCTGCTTTATCGGGTTTGGGTATTGATAACTTATATATCGATCTCACTTCACCAGAATTACCGATCATGGATGGCAGTGCTGCACCTTTTGTTTTTCTCATCCAATCAGCCGGTATCGTTGAACAAAACGCATTAAAGAAATTTATTCGCATTAAACGCCCAGTGATGGTGAAAGACGGCGGTAAGTTTGTCAAAGTGGAGCCGTATGACGGTTTTAAAATTGACTTTAGTATTGAATACACCCATCCCGCTTTTACCACTCAAAACCAATCTGCCACATTAGACTTTTCAAGCACCTCTTATGTCAAAGAAGTGTCACGTGCACGCACCTATGGCTTTTTAGCAGAATACGAATACATTCGTAAAAATAATTTAGCACGCGGTGCCAGCTTGGATAATGCGATTGTGTTGGATGAATATAAAGTCATTAATGAAGACGGTCTGCGTTATCCTGACGAGTGTGTGAAACACAAAATCTTAGATGTCGTTGGCGATTTATATTTACTAGGTCACAGCATGCTCGGTGCTTTTTCAGGACATGCCTCAGGCCATGCAATGAATAGCCAACTGCTGCAAAAGTTATTAGCCACTGAAAATGCCTGGGAAATTGTCACCTTCGATAAACCCGAACGCGCGCCAATGCAATTTGTTAAAGCATTTGCTGAAGCCGTGTAGTCGCTTATAAATTTGGTCGAACTTTAATTTGAATATGCTTTAATTGCTTAAGGCTTTGCTCTGCTTGTAGTTGCAGCAGTAATTCTTGTTCCAGAAAGCGCAAATGCATCGCCCAAGCCGCACTTTCAGCTTGCAACACCAGTGTCTCTTGATGCAAATTCATCACCTTAAACCGTTGCGTCAACTCAGGCGCAAAAGCTTTTTTTAAGACCTGCTCAATGAACAATAATTTTTGTGCTTTAGCGATGAGTGCGCCCAAAGAATTGGGTTTTTTTAAGAGTTTATCAATATGTTCTGGGTCGTGATTATCGGGAGTATGTCTTTGCATTAGCGTACTTCTGTGCGAGAATATCGGCTGTTTTTGCACATTATATTAAGGTCTGTCGAGTTGAAATTTTGCTCAAAGCACCCATATATAATCTCAAGTTAACTAGATAGTAAAAGAAGCCAACATGATCAACAAGCTTTTCAAAAAAATAATTGGTTCGCGCAATGATCGAATTTTGCGCGGTTACGGTAAAATCGTCAGCGAAATCAACTCAATAGAAGACGACTTCAAAGCCTTATCCGATGAGGCATTACAAGCAAAAACAAACGAATTCAAACAACGCCTCGCTGCAGGCGAATCCCTCGACCAACTACTTCCTGAAGCCTTCGCCACGGTTCGCGAAGCAAGCCGCCGAACTTTACAAATGCGTCACTTTGATGTGCAGCTATTAGGCGGTATGGTTTTACATCACGGCAAAATTGCTGAAATGCGCACGGGTGAAGGTAAAACCTTAAGTTCAACCTTACCGGCATACTTAAATGCACTAACCGGCAAAGGTGTGCATATTGTGACGGTAAATGATTACCTCGCAAAACGTGACGCAGAATGGATGACTCCAATCTATGAATTTTTAGGCCTAACCGTCGGTATCAACTTAACCGGCATGGATC
>CAYXLV010000084.1:0-7749 GCA_964465995.1 uncultured Coxiellaceae bacterium
AAAAAATCCATCAATATGTTTATTCGGTAAAATTCTGATGCTGTGGTTGACGGCTTTGGCGAGAGGTTTGGTTTGCCACTCAGTGAGGCCGGGTTGGTGATCGGGGACGGGGCATTGGATGGGTTCGATAGTAAGAGTCGAGTTGTATTTTTTGATGAGTTTGTCGATGATGCATTCGTTTTCTTCGGGGGCGAAGGTGCAGGTTGAATAAACTAAAATGCCGCCGGGTTTTAGAGAGAGGAAAGCAGAGTGGAGTAGTTGCCATTGTTTGCGAGACATGGCTTTGATTTTTTGTTCACTCCAGTATTGAAATGAAGTTGGGTCGTGAGTGGAAAAGCGGCCTTCGGAGCTGCAGGGTGCATCTAAAAGTATGCGATCAAAACGGTCTTGGCAGCTGCGCCAAACTTGGCGGCCGTCTTTTAAATAAGTTTTAACACAGGTGGCGCCTTGTTGTTCTAGAATGCGTTGTAGTTTGAAAAAACGTGGTTTTGATTTTTCAACCGCGGCGAGGCGTCCTTGGTTTTGCATAAGGCTTGCGATTTGAGTGGTTTTGCTGCCGGGGGCGGCGGTTAAATCTAAAATTTCTTCGCCAGGTTGTGGGGCTAAGATTAAGGGTGGCAACATGCTTGATACACTTTGGATATAAATTTTGCCGTCATTAAAAATATCTGTTTGTACTAATTGTTCGCGTTGAGCGTGTGGAATAGTAAAAGCGCAGTCATACCAAGGAATAGAAGTCAGCTGAAAATTGGCTTGGGCTAATTCGGTGGTTACTGCATCAATATCATATTTTAAAGTGTTTACTCGAAATGCAACGGGCTTGGTGGTGGAAAAACTGTTAATTACCGTTGCTAAATTGGCTGGTGGCACGATAGTGCTGAGTCGTTCTAAAAAGATTGATGGTAGCGCTGTGCTCATACTCGTTTATTTTTTAAAATAGCCTGCACCGATGCAGAGTTTATATTGCGCGAGTTCCATAATGTAACTGTGTTTTTGTTCGAGTTTACCGTTGATGGGGTTTTTTACGGAATAAGTTACCCAAGTGCCGCTGGGTTTTTCATGTAGTGCATCACGAAAGATGGCTTGATGCGGTGCGCTGTTTTGATTGGTGTAAATCACGTCTAAGTTGCCGCTGGCTAATACAAAACCGTTGTTTTTATCGTCGTTACAAACGTAAGCAAAAATAGCCGGCTTGGTGGTGCCCATTGTTTTATTGCGTGCATTAAATTCGCAGGTGGCTTTAATGCGGCCGAGATGACGGACCTTTGCGGCGGCTTGGTTGACTAGCGTGATGATTTGTTTGTCGATATGATTGGCTTGGTTTGCGTTGGCGGGTTGGGAAATTGTAAAAAGGCTGGCAGTTAAAAAAAGTAAAGCTATTGGTTGAAATCGTTTCATTGGGTTTCCTTTTTGTACAGAATAGGCGCAACAATAGCCAAAAAGTGTAGCAAAAGATTGGTATAGCGGCTAGACGCAAAAAATTGTCAACAAAAGAGAGTGTTATTATGCAGCAACAAAAATTAATTATTCCAGGTCCGGTCGGAGATTTAGAAGCCTTATTAACCCAGCCAGCTTTATCGTCTGCAAAAACGGTGAGCATTATTTGTCATCCCCATCCGCTGCATGAAGGTACCATGCACAATAAAGTGGTCACCACTTTGGCCAAGGCCTTTGATGAGCTTGGCATTATTACTGTGCGTTTTAATTACCGTGGTGTTGGGCAAAGTGCCGGTGAATATGGGGAGATGTTGGGTGAGATTGACGATTTAAAAGCCGTTGTGCAGTGGGTGCAGCAACATTATGACTATGATGCGTTGTGGTTGGCTGGTTTTTCATTTGGATCGTTTATTGCGGCGAGTGTGGCTAATCAAATGGCTTGTGATGGTTTGGTGACGGTGGCGCCTGCGGTAAATCATGCGGATTTTACTCGCTTAAGCAATATTCAATGTCCTTGGTTTGTGATTCAAGGTGATCAAGATGAAGTAGTGCCTTTTGCTGAGGTGGCGGATTTTGCCAAGCACCCGCCGGCGCCATTGCAGTTTGAAGTGATGCCAGGCGTGAGTCATTTTTTTCATGGGCAATTAATTGAATTGCGAAGTTTGCTGAAAAAATTGCTTTTAGCTTGATCTCATTATCAATACCCAATAGTATTTGCTGGCATTGCATGTTTCTTTTTTCTGTTAATTCTCTCTAAAAGGATTTTTATTATGACTCCAGAAAAAGTTTCTCCGTTTGCCTCCGATCTTAAAGAACCCACCTCAACTAAAAACCTTTCTCCATTACAACAAGTGTTATGCGTGATTCAAGATGAAGCGATGCAGCATGCTTTATTTAATCATGATTATTTTGAGCTTTTAAATTTGATTTATCAGGCAGATACCAATGGCTCTTATCCGAAGCTTGGTATTATTAAAAATACAGTGGATCAAGATAAGAGTAAGACGCATTTTAAAGATGCATGGTTGGCAGGTGAAATAAAAAAAATTGTGGCCAGAGAAAGAGAAAACAAGCGACAGCAAGTGGCTCAGGAAAAGCAGCAATATATTGAGAAGTTAGTTGAGCTGACACAACAGTTTATTAAGAAAATAATCCAGTCACAAAATAAAGCCATTGAGTCTAGTGATGATATTGTTAATGCATTCAATAAAATTTCTGAAAATAATAACGATCTTGATAACAATACATTGAAGAGTCTGCGTAAAATTATTTTAAGCATTAATGATAGTCAAAAGTCGTTACAAGTCACTAGTCATGCGATAAAAAACGCTGTGACTCAGGAAGCTGAGCAGCAGTTTGAGTATGACTTGCGCAGTTGGGATACGATTAAAAGTATTATGTTGGAAATCGTTGGTAAAAAAGAGCGTGAATTTTTGCCGGAACCGGCTGCTTGGATGACGCGCTCAATTGGTAACGATTTTAAATATCCTCGATCTTGTCATGGCACACCGCAATGGAATCAACTCGATACTAGCTCGATGAATACTGTTTTGCCGCATGTGTTTGCATTGCAAGGGCCTAATGCGCGCTTTAAAGAAACTCGAGAGGGTTTTGTGAAAGGCTTATTGGCAGCGAAACCTGCTGTGGTGATTGCTTTGGGTAATTGGGGCGAGGATTTTTTGGCTTATCATAAAAGTGGGGACTTTGATGAGTTTCATATTGAAGCTGGATCGGTTAGCACAAGTTCATCGTCAAAAAAGGTGACGATAACGGATACTCAAAAGGCTAGTCATAGTTTTGAGTTAATTAATATTCGCGTTAAAGATAATTACCCCATCTTTTTAGACAACGCTGCATTAAATCAATTTTATAAAATGTATCAGCAAAGCAAGCAAGGTCAGCCGATTGTGGCGCATTGTACCTCGGGTGTTGGTCGCACGGGTGAAGCGTTATTGTTTTTTTTGTTAATGGATGCTTTGAATAAAGATGAGCGTTTGCGGATTGCGGTTGATCGATTGTTATCGCCGGTGTTAACGGTTCAGGAAACTTTACAGCAAGCGGATGATGTTGTTTATATTGGTGAAGTGATCCGGCGATGTTTATTTAGCATGCGTAAAAATCGCCCGCAAGTGCAGGTGGTCGAGCAATACTATGCAAGTCACTATCATTTATTTTTATTTCGCGCGGTGCAGCTTGATTATTCTGAGCAGCAGATTAATGAATTGCGTGAGCATTTGGGTTTGATAAAAAATCGCGAATTGTGGGAAGGTTATCGGTTGGGTAGTTTAAATGCTTTGAAAGATTGGTCAGTAGACCCATCGTTAGAGTTGCAAGATCAAGACAATTTGCATCCAGTGCCCGCACCGTCTGATGATGTGATTAAGCCAGTTTTATTACCCCCGTTGACCAATCGTGATTTAAAAGATGAGTTTTTGAGATTGTCTGATATTACCAGTGGGTTTAATCGGATGGTGCGGCAGTTTCAGCGTGAAGATAAGCAGTGGTTGCAGCAGCATCCGCATGAAAAAAAATTACCCTTGCGGTTTCCTGATGAAGATAAGGTGAAAGAAAAAATTGTTGGTCTGAACAAGCTTTATGAGGCGATGCGTAAGCAGTTTGGGATTAAGTTTAAAAAAGTAGAGAGTTCGCGTGAGGTGGGGCAAGGTGTTATGGCGATTGAATACGCTAGTACCAGTATTAAAGCGACTAAGAAAAAAGAAGAGCAGCATACTAAGGCGCGCACAGTGATTGAGAAGCTCACTAAAGATCGTTATGAATTTTTTAATGATGATAAGTGGGTGCTTATATATAAGGATAAACAGCCTTTGCAGTTGAGTGCGGGTAAATCATTGCCTTTGCTGGAGGGGTTTATTAAAGAGATGAAAGAGCTGATGTTGTTTTTGAATAACATTATTCTTGAGAATTCTATGACCGATAAAGAGAACCGTGTGTTTACTTTATTTCGTCAGCTAACGACGACGTTGGGTGAGTTGTCTGAGTTATCTAGCCAGATTTCTGCGCAGTTTGTTGGGCGTGAAGCAGTGTCGCAGCGTAAAGGTTTGCTTACGACTGCAAAATCATTGTCGTCAATGTTTGGGGGTGGTGAGACTAAGCCAAGGAGGTCCAGCATTGGTGGAGATACACCAGCGCCGACTAATTTAGATCAACCCGCAAGTGGTAACCCGAATAAAAACCCTATTAGCAAAGTGACTCAGCGTATGTCTTGGCTTGCGCCATCAAAAAAAGACGATACTGAGAAAAAAGATGAGCAAAAACAGAAGGGTAGCCGTAAATCCTTATTTAAGCCATTCGGTAAATAAGGTTATCGCATTGACTAAATAGGAATCATTCTCAAATACTTGACATCGCTTTGCCAAAAGTTCGATAATGCCCCTAATCGCAATTGCGAATCATTCTCATTATCCTACTGGAGAGCATTTTATGCAGATGGCCGCTTTATCAGATCTTCTTCCTGGCGATCGAGCCAAAGTTTGTGGTTATCAAAAGGGCGATAAAACTTATCGTCATCAATTATTAGCAATGGGGTTAACACCTAATACACAGTTTGAAGTGATTCGACGTGCGCCGTTGGGTGATCCTGTTGAGATTAAAGTCCGTAATTTTTTCCTAAGTCTACGTCAACCCGAAGCAGTGATGCTAAAACTCGAACGAGTGGACTAATGCAAACTGGCCAAACCATCACGGTAGCCCTGGCCGGTAATCCTAATTGTGGTAAGACCGTATTATTTAATGCGTTAACCGGTAGTCATCAGCGCGTCGGCAATTGGCCGGGCGTGACGGTGGAGCGTAAAAGCGGTTGTTTCAAAATTGCTCAGCAAAAATTTAAATTGGTTGATTTGCCTGGTGTGTATTCATTAAGTGTCGTGTCGGATAAAGATTCAGTCGATGCGCAAATTGCTTGTGATTATTTGCATGCTGAAGGTGCTGATATTTTAGTGAATATTATTGATGCGAGTAATTTAGAGCGCAATTTGTATTTAACGCTGCAATTGTTGGAATTGAAGATTCCAATGATTTTGGTGGTGAATATGATGGATGTGGTGCAACAGCGTGGTATGGAATTGGATTTGGCGGGGTTGCAGCGCGAGTTGGGTTGTCCGGTGGTGGCAATGGTGGCGAGCCGCGGTGCAGGGATGGCGGAGTTAAAAAATGCCATTTTAGCGATGCAAAAAGATATGACGAGTTCTCAGTTTGCATTGGCTTTACCGTCGGCGGTAGCCGCTGGTGTAGAGAATGTGGCCAGTGTTTTAGCAGCAACGCAGCCGCAGCAAAAACGGTTTGATGCCAAGTGGTTGGCATTGCGTTTATTGGAAGACGATCAATATGCTTGGCAGCAAGTGTCTGCTGCTACTCAAAAATTTGTTAAAGAACAGGCGCAGTTGATTGAAGAAGTACTGGATGAAGAGCCGGATATTTTAATTGCAGATGCGCGTTATGGATTTATTAATCAGCTGTCGTTGCGGGTGATGCGATTAAGTGCGGCTAAAGAAACGGTGACCCAAAAAATCGATCGTTTGGTTTTGCATCGTTGGTGGGGTATTCCGATCTTTTTTGGGGTGATGTATTTGATGTTTGTGTTTGCCATTAATATTGGCGGCGCATTTCAGGATTTTTTTGATATTGGTAGTACCACTATTTTTGTTAGTGGCGTTGCGCAGGTGTTAACGCAGTGGCATGTGCCTAATTGGTTAATTGCCATATTGGCGCATGGTGTTGGGATGGGGATTAATACGACCATCACGTTTATTCCCGTGATTGGTGCGATGTTTTTGTTTTTGGCGTTTCTAGAAGATTGCGGTTATATGGCGCGGGCGGCATTTGTGATGGATCGGTTGATGCGGGCGATTGGTTTGCCGGGTAAGTCATTTGTGCCGATGATTGTTGGGTTTGGTTGTAATGTGCCGGCGGTGATGGGCGCGCGGGCGTTGGCGAATCGGCGTGATCGTATTTTAACGATAATGATGATGCCGTTTATGTCTTGCGGTGCGCGGTTGGCGATTTTTGCGGTTTTTGTGTCGGCGTTTTTTCCAAAAGGTGGGCAGGATATTATTTTTGGGTTGTATTTGATTGGCGTATTGGCGGCGGTTGGGACTGGTTTATTATTGCGTAAAACATTATTGCCGGGTGAGCCAGCGCCGTTGGTGATGGAGTTGCCACCTTACCATTTGCCGCGGGTGGGGACTTTATTTAAACATGCCTGGTTGCGGTTAAAGCGTTTTATTACGCGGGCGGGCAAGGTGATTGTGCCGGTTTGTGTGATTATTGGTGCGCTGAATTCGATCACTTTGACAGGGCAGTTGCAGCCAGGTGGTAGTGATCAATCGGTATTGTCGGCTGTTGGGCGCGTGGTGACACCGGTGCTAGAACCAATGGGGGTGCAGCCATCGAATTGGCCGGCGACAGTCGGTTTGGCGACGGGTGTGTTAGCGAAGGAAGTGGTGATTGGTACTTTAAATAAGTTGTATAGCGATGTTGCGCATCGGCAGTCGGGAGCGGCGCCTTTGCATTTTTGGCAAGGTTTGCGAGCAGCGGTGTTGTCAGTTCCGCAAAATTTGCTGGGGTTGGGTGCGGCGTTTGCGAATCCATTGAAAGCGGATGAAGCACCGCATGCGATGAATCGTACGGCTTATGGTGTTATGTACGCGAGTTTTGCGAGTAAGGCGGCGGCGTTTGCGTATTTGTTATTTGTCTTGTTGTATTTTCCTTGTGTCTCAACGATGGCGGCGATTCAGCGTGAGTTGAATCGGCGTTGGGCTGTGTTATCGGTGGCCTGGAATACGGGGTTGGCGTATGTGTTGGCGGTAGTGGTTTATCAGTTGTTAACTGTGAGTAGTCATGTATGGAGCTCGTTGGCTTGGGTGTTGGGTGCGGTGTTGTTGTTGGCTAGTGCGGTTGCTGCTTTGAAATTTTATTTGCAGCAGGTGGTGGTTGACGCATGATATTGATTGAGATCAAACGCTATTTAGCAGCGAAAGAGTCAGCCAATTTGCAGGAGCTTGCGTTGCATTTTAAACAGCCGCCGGCGGTGATGCGCGATATGTTATGTCATTGGGTGCGTAAAGGTAAGGTGACAAAAATAGCGAAGCCAATCGGTTGTGGGACTAAGTGTACGCAATGTGCACCTAGTTTTGCTGAAGTGTATCGTTGGAATGTGGAGACAAATGAGTAGTTGATGTCGATTGGTAGTCGTTTTTGGTATAATTGGTGATCGCAAATAAATAGGTACTGTATATGAGTAATGACGATCACAAATCCTCCCAGCATCAAAATCCCGAAGCACTCGCTAAAGAA
>CAYXLV010000085.1:0-5996 GCA_964465995.1 uncultured Coxiellaceae bacterium
AAATTTCATCTCGCCAGTCGTATTGACGGTGTTGATATCGGCGGCGATCGTCGTCATCATCATCCCAGTCATCGTCGTCCCAATCATTGTCATTATCCCAGCGATACCGATAGTATTCGTAGGAATTTTCTGGGCTGTTATTTCTTCTGGGGCCAGCATTGGCCGGTAATGTAGGCAGTAATGACCCTAAAGTCAGGAGGGGAATAAGGCCCAGCAGTACCCATTGGCGTGTGAAGGGTTTCATGGTGCTAATATCCTGCTCAATTCAATTCTATGTAAGAATCCATGACAGATTAAGCCGCCTAAAAGTTTCCCAATGGAGATGAAATTTAAAGCAAAAGCATGGATGTTGTCTTTTATGAAGATGATGGATAGTTAAGAGTTTCTTTGCTTGGTTGCACCGATATTGTTGCTTAAGCTATGACTATATGTAGATGTAGTATCGGAAATTTAGGGATTAGGAGAGACTCAGCGTCAATTTGTATTTTCTTGAGGCTTTTATTAGCGTAATACTCAAAATATTTTTTCAGGCGCTTCTTAATTTGGGTTAAAACTATCACCATTTATCCCGCGTTTTTACTCACATTTTCTCTATGTTACGATGAGCCACCTTGATTTTGACCGCTTAATTATTCGTGATCCCCTTTGTATTGGGCCGGAGCAATCCCTCACAGAGGCGATCGCTTTGATGGGAAAAGCGCATTCCCTTTGCCAGACCAAAAGCGACACTACATCAGAAATTTCTAATACCTTGTGCCAGGCTCGCACTAGCTGTGTTCTGGTAACGACAGCTGATGGTCTTGTGGGTATTCTTACTGAGCGCGATCTTATACATATCAGTAGCCAACAAGCGGATCCCAGTCAAGTATGTGTTCGGGAAGTGATGACTCAGCCTGTTGTCACAATTAAATATTCAGAGATTCTCGATTCCTTCCGTCTAATACAAATTTTGCAAGAGTACCATTTTCGACATTTGCCTGTTGTAGATGATGACGACCAACTCTTGGGCCTCGTTACGCATGTTAGTCTTCACTCCGCCACTTGCCCAGAAGATCTACTCAAAATGCGTCTTGTAAAAGAAGTGATGGTGCAAGACGTAGTCACCGCAAATCCAGAAACTTCCCTTCTTGATATTGCCCAGAAACTCATCAAAAATCATGTGAGTTCTGTTGTCATTGTTTTACCCCAAAGTGTTTTGTCTGGGTCGTGGGTGCCTGTCGGTATTATTACTGAAAGCGATCTTATTCATGTCCAACAACGAATAGGGCGATCGTTTCAAGCAATCCAAGCCCAAGAAATTATGAGGCCATTTCAAGCTGTCTCCGCCTGGGAGTCTCTCTGGTCAGTCAGTCAAATTATGACTCAGCAAAAGACTCATCATCTAATTGTTACAGGAGAATCTCAGACACTTCAAGGAATTGTTACATCTAGCACAATTTTGCGATCAATTAATCCTTTGGAATTACTCAAAGTGACAGAGGTGCTAGGGAAACGTATTCAGGTTTTAGAACGAGAGCGCCTCAAGTTACTAGAAAATCGGAATCAAAACTTGCTTCGGGCAATTCGTCGACAAGCCACGTCTTTGCTCCAAAAAGCAAAACAAGAAAAACTTTATCAATCTCTCTCAATCCAAATTTTATCAGCGGGTGATTTAGATCTCATTCTTAAAACCACTGTTGATGGTCTTCATGCTTTGGTGCAATGTGAGCGCGTCATTATTTGGCAGTTTGAGGCTGATGCAAAGAGTCGAGCAATTGCAGAAGCGACGAGTGAACCGATTTCTTTCCTTGGGCGTACCATTATGGTGCCTGCTGACTGTCAAATTTCTTTCAATAAGCATGACGAAGATCCCATTTGTCTATTTTTTCAAAATGGAGTTGTAGATAATCCAAGTTACTGTAATTATTTTGATAATTGCCCTTACTTTAAAAGTGAAATTAATCGTCATTCAGGAGCTTTGTTGGCGCTACAATACAATGGCTTTCCCTGGGGAGTTTTACAAATTAGTGAAACTCGCCACGCCCGTCATTGGACTGCAGATGAAACAAAATTATTTCAGCTAATTGCCACGCAGTTATCGATCGCCCTTCAAAAAGTTATCACTCAAAAAAAACTGCAACAGGAACTTGTTGAAAAAGAGCTTGCTACTTCCCGACTGCATGAAGCTCAACGAATTGCTAAACTTGGCCACTGGGAATATCACGTCATCAGTAAAACTATCATGTGGTCATCTCAAATTTTTGAAATTTTTGAACTAAATCCCAAAAGTTTTGTTCCTACCTATGATAATTTCCTTGAAAAAGTTCATCCTGAAGACAGAGATTTAGTAACTCGAACTTATCAACAGCATATCAATCATGGCCTCCCCTATGATGTTACGCACCGATTATTAATGCCCGATGGCCGGATCAAATATATTCACGAACAATGTGAAACTCAAAAACTCCCAGATGGCCAAATGATTTCCAAGGGTACAGCTCAAGACATTACCGCCCTCAAACAGGCACAAATACGACTCAAACAACTCAATAAACAATTGGAAAGTCGCATTGAAGCTCGAACTCGAGAATTAAAACAAGAGCAACTCAAAGTTGATAGTTTTCTCAACAATGCCAGCGATCTCGTGCAGAGTATTGATTTCCACAATTATAAATTTGAATATGTCAATAATGCTTGGCATGAAAAGCTGGGCTATAGTAAATCTGATCTGTCAAACTTAAACTTTTGGAATATTCTTGCTCCGCAAGAATATTCCAGGATCAAAGCCATCCTAGAGTCAATTAAAAGCCAATTGTCAAGCGGAACAAAACAAGCGATCAGCCAACAAGTAAAAATGAAGCTTCTGACTAAGACTAAGCAAATTATTTTTGTTGAAGGCAACCTTGATGTTCGCTATGAAAAACAACAACCAGTTGCCATTCAAGGGATTTTTCGAGATATCACTGAACGTCAAAAAATTGAAGCAAAAATGCAGCTGCAATTAAAGGCACTTAATACAACAAGTGACGGTATCGCCATTGTTGAAAATGACCAGTATGTATTTATGAACGAAGCTCATGCGCAAATTTTTGGCTATGATTCGCCTCAAGAACTATTGGGTAAATCTTGGCATCATTTATATGATGAGCGAGAATTAGACTGGTTTAAAACCGAAGTTTTACCTGTTCTTGAAACTCAAAAAAAATGGCGTGGCGAAACCACTGCAAAACGAAAAGATAATTCTCTATTTGCTGAAGAATTATCTCTTACTTTACTTGATGAAACTACCATCATTTGTGTTTGTCGAGACATTACTGAACGCAAGCAAGCAGAATTAGAACTGCAATCTAAAAACCGCGAATTGGCTCGAGCAACTCGCCTAAAAGATCAATTTCTCGCCAATATGAGTCACGAGCTTAGAACTCCTCTCAATGCAATTTTAGGGATGTCAGAGAGTCTTCAGGAAGAAATTTTCGGCCCGATTACGAATGCTCAACAAAAATCTCTCGCTACGATTCAAAATAGCGGTACGCATTTACTTAGTTTAATTAATGATATTCTTGATATTGCTAAAATCGAAGCAGAACAAATGGAATTTGAGTTCGCACGCGCGGCTTTACATGCTATCTGTGCCGATAGTATTGATTTTATTAAACCACTTGCTCATCAAAAAAATATCACTATCAATCTGCAAGTCCCATCTCAACTTCCCGATGTAATGATTGATAGTCGTCGTATTCTTCAAGTTTTAATCAATCTTCTCAATAATGCAGTCAAATTCACTCCTAATAATGGCCTAGTGACCTTAAAAATTAGTCTGCATCCCTATAAATCAACATTAACAGACCAGAATCAGAGCCTCCAATTTCCTCATGAATCTGTAAGCAAAATTCAGCACTATCTTCATGTCACTGTAAAAGACACAGGAATCGGTATTGCAGAGGCGGACATTAAAAAACTTTTTCAGCCTTTTTTCCAGATTGATAGTGCTCTCAATCGTCAGTACTCCGGCACGGGTTTAGGATTGGCTCTCGTTAAAGACATTATTCAAGCCCATAGGGGTCGGGTCGGAGTAACCAGTGAATATGGTAAGGGAAGTTGTTTTTATTTTGATTTACCTTGTCTAGATACACCAAATTTATCGGAATTGCAGCATTTGTCACCAGGTAAGAGTGGCCAAATTTCTGGAGATTCTCGAGTGTTGTCTCAATCATCAAAAATTCAAAATGCGAAAATTCTATTGATCGAAGATAACCAGAGTAATATTCGTACTATTTCGAGTTATCTCAAGGCAAAAGGATATCAAGTAATTACTGCTAATAATGGAAAAACAGGGGTAGATGTGGCAGTACGTCAGCAGCCAGATGTAATCTTGATGGATATCCAAATGCCAGAGATGGATGGGTTAGAAGCGACTCGCCATATTCGTACTAATCCAGCTACGGCTTCGATTCCCGTGATTGCTGTAACAGCCCTCGCGATGAATGGTGACCGAGATCGGTGTCTTTCTGCAGGGGCCAATGAATATATGACGAAGCCTATCCGGCTTAAGGAACTCACCGAAAAAATTGAGTATTTTCTCTAGTCTTTACTCTTTACGACAACGGTAAGCATAAAAGAACTTTTTTCCCGCCGTGAGGACATTCCTCAATTTCCAGGGTGCCATTTGCTAAAGTCGCAATCTTACGAATAATTGAAAATCCAAGACCAATTCCTTTCTGCTCAAACATGTGACGCGTCATCCGAAAATAACGCTGAATATTTGCGACTTGATGCTGTTCGAAAGCAACGCCTTGATCTTCTACACAAAAACAAATTTGGTTATCATCTCGAAAACTAGTTACCTTAACTGAGGTACCCGGACTAGAAAACTTAAATGCGTTGTCACATAATTCTTGAAGAACAACAAGAATATAATCTTTGTCTATCGCTATTTCTGTGCTTTGTAAATCTATACTTAAATCTTCTGGTCGTTTATAGTAAGCAGCAATTTGTTGCAATACGCGAATAACTTCTAGTTTAGATATTGTATTAACTGAGGCTGGCACCATATTCTCTTCGAGAACTTCTAGTTGTGTATAGACAAGAAATTTTCGATTAAGATTCTGAAGATGGTAGACTGACTGCTCAGCGGCGTGGAGATGCTGCAAAATCTCATCTTGCTCTAAGTGGTTTAAATTTTGCGTGAGATGTTCGAGGTGTTGAAGAATTTGCTGAAGAGGGTTACTAATTTTTTGAGAGAGCCCAGAGCTAAATTGGCTGCTGACAATCCTAGCATTTTTGCCAAGAAAATTAATGGTATCTCGCTGTAGTTTAGAAAATGCTTTGAGTTGATAATATTGCTGACGAATTCTTAATAATGATTTGATCCGTGCGATTAATTCCAGGCGGTTGACGGGTTTTCCAATAAAATCATCAGCGCCGGCTGCTAGACATGCAGCTAAATCTTGCTTCGATGTGAGGGCTGTAATCATGATGATGGGCACCATCGACCAACGAGGATGAGCACGAATATGTTGAGAAAATTCCATACCATTCATCCCTGGCATCATCACATCCAGGAGAATAATATCTGGTTCAAAATCTTCTAAAAATTCAAGGGCATCAGCTCCAGTAGGGGCATAGTGTAATTCATATGCTTCAGGTTGCAAGAATCCTTCGATGACATCAAAGTTATTGGGTTCATCATCAACAATAAGAATCGAGGCGTTTGTTGTCATGGGTTATATACTCCAGGGTAATGATTGTATTTAAGGATATTTGAATAGTTTATGTTGCTTTTTGATTTGACAAGCTCAGAAGTGTGAATTTTAAAATATTAAGCTGTTCTGAAATTTCTTCTATTACTAAAATTAATATTGGATTGCCTGTGCTTGTATTGATTTACTAAAAATAAAATAATCTCTTGAGTTGAAAATTTTTCAGTAATTGAAAGCAAGATCGTTCTTTGTGAATATTGTTATATGTAATCTAGACTACTTAAGATTTATAGTATACAAATTGCCATATCGGTACAA
>CAYXLV010000085.1:6096-7746 GCA_964465995.1 uncultured Coxiellaceae bacterium
GAGTTGCTTGGCGACCTCAAGGCCGGCTTGTAATCTTTCGCGCATCAATTGGCGATCGCCATAGAGTTTGCCACTTTCTGCTTGGGATTCAGCGACATTTGTGGGCCGTACCCCCTGACCATAAAGATCAAGGGCGAGTACCGTATAACCTTGGGTCGAGAGCATATTGGCGCGCATTTTCTCGTAGCGGTCGAGGCCATCCCAATCGTGCACAAGCAAGACAACGGGCTGATTATCCCCAAAGCCTTCGTTGCGGGCGACATATCCCTCAAAAGGTTGATCGTCGATGTTATAAACAAAAGGATAGGCAACAACATCTGCCTGGGCCGGTAGGCTGAAACCAGCACTCACCATGAGAGTTAGGCCAAACAATAGTCTTCGTAACATTTTTAATAGAGCTTCCATCAAGTGAACCAACTCACATTGTAATGATTTCAGACAATGGCCACCTGGCTTGGGGGAAGCGGGGCGCAAAACTGAAGTTAAGCAGAAAAAGAGTTAAAAATTTCCTGAAAATCATAGTGCTAAGGGTTTGGAAGGGAAAATTTCGCGCAAAATAAAGACAACTGACCAAACTCATGGAGACGGTAAGCTGTGGCTGTGGATTACGATATTGTCATCATTGGCGGCGGTTCTGGGGGTCTAGTGGTGGCCAGTGCGGCAGCCCAGTTAAAGGCAAAGGTGGCCCTCGTGGAAAAAGATCGCCTTGGGGGGGATTGTCTCTGGTATGGGTGCGTTCCCAGTAAGTCTTTTCTCCATGCGGCAAAGGTTGCCCACCAAGTGCGCCACGGGGGGCGGGTTGGGGTGCATACAAAAGCGCCGGAAATTAATTTTTCAGAGGCGATGGGCCATGTGCAAAAGGCGATCGCCACCATTGAACCCCACGATTCTCCAGAACGGTTTACGGAGTTGGGGGTCGAGGTGATTTTTGGCGATGGTCAGTTTCTCGACGGCAAAACTTTTCTGGTCAATGGTCGAAAGCTAACGGCCCGCGCCTTTGTGGTTGCCACTGGATCACGGCCCGCTGTTCCCCCGGTTGACGGGCTCCAGGAAGCGGGTTTTATTACCAATGAACAGGTGTTTTCCCTCACAGAACAGCCACAGTCCCTCGCGGTGATTGGGTCGGGGCCGATTGGTTGTGAACTGGGGCAAGCATTCCATCGTTTGGGGACGGAAGTGACTCTGTTTGCGAGCCGCGATCGCCTTTTGCCCAAAGAAGACCCCGATGCCGCCGCCGTCCTAGAGCAACAATTTAACCAAGAAGGGATCACGATTTTAAAAAATGCCCGGTTAAAGCGGGTGGCAGTAGTCAAGGGGAAAAAACACCTCTACACCGAGGATGATTCCCAGGTGGCGGCGATCGCCGATGAAATTCTTCTGGCCACAGGCCGCACCCCCAATGTCAAATCCCTAAACCTAGAAGCCGCTGGGGTGGATTACGATAGCCAAGGAATTTGCGTTAATGACAAACTCCAAACGACCAATAGCCGGATCTATGCCTGTGGCGATGTGATTGGGGGCTATCAGTTTACCCATGTGGCGGGTTACGAAGCCGTTGTGGTGCTCCAAAATGCCCTAAATCCGTTGCAACTATTTCTTAAAAGCGTTGATTATCGCGTAATCCCCTGGGCGACCTTTACTGATCCGGAG
>CAYXLV010000086.1:0-7623 GCA_964465995.1 uncultured Coxiellaceae bacterium
TATTAATATTGTGATTCGACAATGCGGTTGAAATTTGCGCCACCATATTGGGCACATTGGCATTCGTAATCGCCAACCGATACCCATCACTAGGCGGCATTTTCACTTCAGGAAAATTAACCGCATTTTTAATACTACCTTGCTCCAAATGCTGCATAATTTGTTGCGCCACCATCACTGCGCAATTTTCTTCAGCCTCACGCGTGGATGCTCCAAGGTGCGGTAAACAAATCACACGTGGCTGCTGTTTAAGCGTTTTATTGGGGAAATCACAAACATAATTACGAATTTGATTATTCTCCAACGCCTGCAATAAAGCTTGATTATCAACAATGCCATCCCGTGCAAAATTAAGTAACACCACCGATGGTTTCATAATTTGTAAACGCGATTGATTAATTAAATGTTTTGTTGATTCAATGAGTGGAATATGTAGCGTAATAAAGTCAGATTTTGTTAACACTTCGTCTAATTTTTCTGCTTGTTGCACCGAAGAGCTCAGCTGCCATGCATGCTTAACCGTAATTTTGGGATCATAGCCAATCACCTTCATCCCAAGGCTTAAAGCCGCATTTGCCACTTTGACGCCTATGTTACCCAGCCCAATAATGCCCAAGGTCTTACCAGGTAATTCAAATCCAGCAAACTGCTTTTTATTTTTTTCTACCGTTTCATTAATGGTTTTATCATCACCGTCAACTTGCCGCGCATAATCCCAAGCACTGCAAATATTCCGACACGCTAATAACATCCCTGTAATCACTAATTCTTTAACCGCATTAGCATTGGCGCCGGGTGTATTTAAAACTGGAATACCCGCACCGGTGAGTTTATCAACCGGAATAGTATTAACGCCGGCACCAGCACGACCAATCACTTTAACGGAAGGGGGTAAATCATAATCATGTAAATTAAACGAACGCACTAAAATAGCATCGGGCTCTTGCACATCATCACTAACGATATAACGATTGCTATCAAATTGATCAAGTCCAGCTGCAGCAATATTATTAAGCGTTAAAATTCGAAACATATCTAAAGCACTCCAAAAGAGGACAAGAGGATAAACAAGATGGCAATCGGCGCAATATAGCGCAAACTAACTTGCCAAACACGATAACCAAAGCCGCGTGTATTCCAGCCTAATTCTTGTTCTGTTAATTTTTTCATCATTAACCAGCCGGCGAAAACGGCTAGTAGTAAACCACCGATTGGCAGCATAATCGAGGCAGTTAAAAAATCAAGGGCTTTAAAAAAAGTAATCCCAAACAGTTGAAAATGTGCTTTAGCACTAAACGAACCAATCGTTCCCAAACTCAATGCCCAGCAGGCTACACTCACCACGATGACTGAACGAACCCGTCCTAATCCAAAGGTTTCTTCCATCCAGCCAATAGCGGGTTCTAATACCGCAATTAATGACGAAAACGCTGCAAAAAATAACATCAAGAAAAACAGTGAGCCAATTAAACTGCCGGCTGGCATGCGTCCAAAAGCAATGGGTAATGTTTGAAAAATTAAACTGGGACCGACACTCGCTTTGACTTGGTAAGCAAATACCACAGGGAAAATAATTAAACCGGCTAAAATTGCAAAACCGGTATCCGCAATCGCAATACAAATAGCACTACTGATGATGGGGGTATTGCGTGGCAAATAAGCACTAAAGGTGATGGTGACACCCATCGCAATATTTAAACTAAAAAAAGCTTGTCCCAACGCTTCTAAAAATGTGTTGGCTGTGACCTCATGCATTTCAGGTTTAAATAAAAAAGTAAGCGCATCACCGAAGTAGCCGGTAGTAATTGAATAACCTAGTAGTAATAACATCAACACTAACATAGCAGGAAACATAAACATTACCGCACGTTCCAGTCCTTTTTTTATCCCAAAAATATTAATGACAATCGCGCCAAGTACAACGACGCTGGTGAAAAATAACATTTGCAGCGGACTATTTTGCAATGCAGTAAAAGCAGCGAGACTGGTTGCTTCGGTCGCATTAGCAAACTCAGCACTCATTGCCCGAATCATATAATCCAACACCCAGCCAACAATCACCGCGTAATAAGTCATGATTAAAAAACCCGCGAGAATGGTAAGACCACCCGCCCAACCCCAAATTCGAGAACGTCCCGAATGTGTCGCAATTTGAGCAATCGATCGAACCGGATTTTTACGGCCAATTTTACCCAAAACAATTTCAGCAATTAAAAGAGGAAGACCAAGAATAAGAACAAATGCAAGATAGATTAAAACAAAAGCACTACCACCGTGCTCACCCGCCATGTAGGGAAAACGCCAAATATTCCCAAGCCCAATGGCGGCGGCAGAAGCGGCGAAGATAAATGAAATACGAGAAGACCAATGATTCGAAGAGAGGTTGCTGTCCATCATAATGCGGGTTTCCATTCCGTGAATTTGATTTAAACGGCACTAGTATAACTGAACTCGCCCGCCATTCGCCACCGATCAGACTTTTATATAGTGAGCAGTTACGGTAAGCTCTAGCCTCATTGAAATAGACTAAGTGAGCAAGTTTATGCAGGCTGAAAACTGGCAGTTAAAGACCGCATTAGATGCGATTGTATTTGATTGTGACGGCACTTTAAGTGCAATTGAAGGTATTGATGTATTAGCAGACGCGCAAGGCGTTGGCGCCGAAGTCAAAGTATTAACCGAACAAGCAATGAGCAAAGATGGTATTACTTTGGACTTATATCAAAAAAGAATGGAACTCGTTAGACCCACCCACAAACAATTAATGCATTTAGGTGATCAATATTTCACAACACGCTGCCAAGATATCGATGCCGTACTGGCTATTTTTAAACGTCTTAATAAAACCCTTTTTATTATTTCTGCAGGACTCAATCCTTCCGTCAAAGTATTTGCCAAGCAGCTTGAACTGCCAGAAAGTTGTGTTTATGCAGTGGATGTGATGTTTGATCAACAAGGCGCGTATCGTGATTTTGATCGCCACGCATTGACAGCAGATCGACACGGTAAACCTCGCATTATTGAGCAATTAAAAAAAACATATCCACATATCCTCCACGTTGGTGATGGTATGAATGACCTTGAAGCGCAACCCGTTGTTGACCGTTTTGTTGGTTACGGCGGTATCAGTTACCGCCAATACATCGCTGACTTATGTGAGTTCTATATAAAATCAGCTTCAATGACACCACTGTTACCCTTAGCATTAACCGCAGCAGAAGTGCAGCAACTTACGACAGAAGAAAAACATTTTTATGATAAAGGTCAGCAATATATTCATGATGCCGCAGTGATTTTTAATCAAGGGGTGATGCATGACCGCTAAAGCCATTAGCATTCAGCCGATTATTGATTACCTAAAAAAGCTACAAGACCAATTGTGCCAAGCACTGACTGCAGCAGATGGTGCGACACCATTTATCGAAGATGTTTGGCAACATCAAAACGGCGGTGGTGGTCGTTCGCGTGTCTTGCAACAAGGCGCTTTATTCGAACAAGCAGGCGTGAATTTTTCACACGTGAAAGGCGATAGCTTGCCAGCCACTGCAACGGCGCACCGACCTGAATTAGCGGGTCGTAGCTTTCAAGCGACAGGCGTTTCTTTAGTTGTCCATCCACTCAATCCCTATATCCCCACAACGCACTTCAATGTGCGTTTTTTTATAGCTGAAAAAAAGGGCGAGGCGCCAATTTGGTGGTTTGGCGGTGGCTATGACTTAACGCCTTATTATGGCTTTGATGAAGATTGCCAACACTGGCATCAAACTGCCAAGACGACTTGTGATGCTTTTGACGCATCTTTTTATCCTCGCTTTAAAAAATGGGCCGATGATTATTTTTATTTAAAACATCGCCAAGAGCAGCGCGGCATTGGCGGTATTTTTTTTGATGATTTAAATGAATTACCGTTTGAGCAATGTTTTGCTTTTATGCAAGCAGTGGGTGCGAGTTTTTTAGAAGCGTATTTACCCATTGTGCAACGTCGCAAAGACACCGCTTACACAGAACAACAACGCCAATTCCAATTATACCGACGCGGACGCTATGTCGAATTTAATTTAATCTATGATCGCGGCACATTATTTGGTTTGCAATCAGGTGGTCGCACCGAGTCGATTTTAATGTCATTGCCACCGCAAGTTGCTTGGCGCTATAACTGGCAGCCCGCGGCAGGCAGTGCCGAAGCAAAATTGTATCAATATTATTTACCGCCAAGAGATTGGGTGTAGCAACATGATCGATATTATTGAAAAACCCATTATCTTTAATGAAGAACGCATAACGCTGACCCAACAATACCGTGCACAACATTATGATATTCAGGAACAGTCCATTTGCATTCAACCGCAAATGATTGTCTTGCACTGGACTGAAATTGCCGACTTAAACGCAAGTTTCCAGGCAATGAATGATGTGCGATTAAGTGGGCGTGATGATATTGATTATGCGAGTGCCTTAAATGTATCTGCACATTTTCTAGTTGATCGTGACGGTTCGATTTATCAATTAATGCCAGACCACTGGATGGCGCGCCACACTATTGGTTTAAATAATATTGCATTGGGCATTGAGAATGTCGGTGGTGTGAATCATCAAGAAGATTTAACTGATGCACAAGTGTCAGCGAATGCAAAATTAGTGCGTCATTTACAAACTAAATTTCCCACCATAACCCACATTATCGGCCATTTTGAATATGCCAATTTTAAAAACACCAAACTATGGCAAGAAAAAAACCCCGCCTATTTTAATCCCAAAGTAGATCCTGGAGAAAAATTTATGGCGGCTGTGCGCGCCTGTTTAGATAATTGATAGCGCCAACGCCAGTAACCAGCAACAGCAGTGCCCGAATAAACAAACGCCAAAATACTATGTGCAGGAATGCCTTTATAAAAATACAGTCCAACATAGAGCGCATCAACAATAAACCAAACTATCCAAGTCTCAAAAATTTTGCGACAAATCAGCCACTGCGCAATTAGACTTAATATAGTTGTGCTAGCATCCCAATAAGGTACTTTTGAATGAGTAAAATGTTCCAAACAATACACCGTTAACAAAAATCCAATCGTACCCAGCACTAATAAAGTCACGCCATGCTTAAAAGATAAGCGCGATATAGCGCGTTCAGGTTGATGCACATCACCCCGCGTCCATTGATACCAGCCATAAAACGTCGACACTAAATAAATAAACTCCAAGCTAGAGTCACCATACAGCCCTGTGAGCAAATACAAAGTCATATTAATTAAAATGGCCACTAACCCAACCGGCCAAGCACGTTGGTCGGCTTTGACATACAGTAAAGTGGACAACAAAGAAAAAATAGCACCGCTTATATCGAGAGTTTGCTTTAAAGCAAAATGTGGCATGTGAGTCTCCTTCCGCCAGTGTTAACTGGGTCAAGTTCGGTGGGTTCTACAATTGAGTCTCAGCCCAAACAGTGGGCACCCCAGACGTCAGTTCGTTATATAAAGTTTTCTTATCAATGTAAAGCTTGCCAGGAGAGATGTCGATGCTTTGGCAATTAGGTTGCGCACGCATTAGTGTTAGCCAAGAAAGACGGCTGGGTGCGCAACAGGCATTACTTACATCATTTGGTAATTTGGAAGCTGGCTTTTGGCGGTATATGATCCAATTGTTTAGATAATTCCTCTAACTCTTGAGCCTTTTTTTGAGAAAAATTCGTAAAGAAGGTTTTCGTCTTCATGGAGTGTCCCTGCGACA
The DNA here is from genome assembly GCA_964465995.1 of uncultured Coxiellaceae bacterium. Classification (GTDB taxonomy): domain Bacteria; phylum Pseudomonadota; class Gammaproteobacteria; order Coxiellales; family Coxiellaceae; genus CAYXLV01. The sequence goes on from CAYXLV010000086.1 coordinate 5,728, forward strand.
GGCTGGCCGTAGGCCAGAATGGCATAATGACATGCTTGTCACCCACGTCATCAGTCAAGGGTAATGGCAGACTCCCGACGGTATCCTTGGGGCGATAGGTGTTGGCCATCGTTTTGTTAAAATTATCGGCCAATTTATCGCCATAACCCAGCCCCTGGAGCATCCACCAGTTCCAGACCGCTGCTGGTAATTGCCGTTGAGCACTGCCAATTATGACGCACCAGTGTTCTTTTTGTTGTTGCTCTGTCCAGTCTGAGTTATCTATGTACTCTTGTAGCATACCCAGTAAGGGGTTGAGGTCATGCGAATGGCTATTTTTAACAGTTATTGTTGTCTTGCCACGGTGTTGCAGAATTTCTTGTCGCGCAATAGTCAAAATTTTTTCTTCCCGAATAACGCAGTGATCTAACTTATCTTTCTCACGATGATCTTCCAGTGATGTCTGTAAATAGTCGGTGTATCCTTTTAGTTTGCTATCGTCGCTTAGTTGGTATTGTAAGTATTCATTTGATGTTGAGCTTTTAAAGCCAAGCGAACAGGTTCCATTTTCTTTATCGATAATAAATAGGTAAGCATTACGCTTACAAACGCTATCTTGAAGAGCTTCACTAGGGTTATCATCGAGAATACGCAAACCACAGGTTTTGAGGTTATCCTGGGTGTAAGTTAATCCATTTTTTTGTAAATCAAGAAATTGTTGCTTTAAATCTTCCTTCCATCTTATTTCAAACTCAGGAGGTATCGCGTCCAGCATTTTTTTCCATGTTAGCCAATCGCCTGCCCAAACTGCGAGTTGAAAGGCGGTAACGTTGTGAAAAGTTCTTTCAGCAATGCCAGTATCGGTAATATCGAGCTTATAGTGAGAATGCAAAAGGTCAGGTTTTTGCAGAGCTTTTTCTATGCGATCGTATTCACTGCGTACGGTTGCATCTAGGAATTTTGAAAGTTTTATCTGCCTATTAATAGGGCAAAAGAAAATATAGTTAGCTTTATTGGTAATCGCCAGGTTAGAGATACTTGACTTAGAATTAGCGAGTAGCCCCCCATTTTTTTGTGCTGCTTCTGATACCCAGCGTAATAGTTCTGGGTCTTTGCTGATAAAACTTGTTGCATCGTCATTAAAGGTAATTGGATGAGTATCAAGGTAGTTACCTAGGGGGGTGTAATCGTTGACAGGTATTTGGAAATATCGGGCATGCTCATTATAGAGCCCTAAGTGATAAGTGGGTTTGCTGTCGTCATTAGCTCCAGGGGATTGAATGAGTATATAGCCATAGAGAATGAAATCAGGTTGTTTTTTGAATGGCCAATTAAAATAGCCAGGTTCTCCAGAACTAATTTTATTTCTTTGCTGCTGATTTGCTTTCTTCCCACGAATAACGCAGACGAAATTGCTTGGGTAAATATATGGAAAAATATGTTTTTCCCATATGTTCATTGGGATGCTCGCTAGGGGCGTTTCTGATTGGTTGTTATTATTGGGATTGTTATTCTTTTTTGATTTTTCATCGACGTTTTTTTGCTGCTTACGCCTGCTAGTAATAGGGTCAAAAAAATTAAAATTAGCTTTATTGGTTAACGCTAAGTTAGAGATACTTGACTTAGAATCAGCGGGTAGCCCCCCATTGCTTTGTGCTGTTTCTGATACCCAACGTAACAGCTTTGGGTATTTGTTGATAAAACTTGTTGCAACGCCATTAAAGGTAGTTGAATGATTATTAAGGTAGTTAGCTGAAGAGGTGTGATTGCTGACAGGTAATTGAAAATATTGGGCACACTTATTATAGAGCTCTAAGTGATAAGTGGGTTTGCCGTTGGTATTAGCTCTAGGGGGTTGAGCGGGTATATGGCCATAGAGAATAAAATCAGATTGTTTTTTGAATAGCCAATTAAAAT
>CAYXLV010000087.1:0-7597 GCA_964465995.1 uncultured Coxiellaceae bacterium
TTTTTAAGAAATCTAAATATTGATGCATGTTATCTCGCTGCTAACATTGTGACTAACATTACCATCCATGCAATCCACATTGTTAATAAAATATGTGGCGATGGATCACGCTTAAATGCCCAGAATGCAATGGCTGCAACAATCGAAGCAATAATTGGAATCGCAATCAAAGCGAGTGAACCTTGAATGACATGCCCTGCCGTATCGCTTGCAAACACTGAACCTAACCAACCTGCAATCATGTTATGAAATTGTAAAAGCCAGTGTACGACATGAGCTAACTGTCCTTGAAATAAAATAGCGGCGACAGTGACCCCAATCAATATTAAAGCGTGTTTTAACATAAGTATTTCCTTTTAAAAAATTGTCCAAATCCCTAGACAGACTGACGTCTCACTCTAGACTGCCGATAGTATATAAGGACTAGCGAGATGAATCCAATCACAATCATTGGCAAGGACAAAAGTTGACCCATCGTTAACCAACCCCACGCAATAAAACCCAATTGTGGATCGGGCTGTCTAAAAAATTCCATCGCAAAACGAAATACACCGTAACCCAGTAAAAATAAAGCAGAGACCGCAAACCGTGGTCGCGGTTTTGCTGAGAACCAAAATAAAGTAATAAATAGCAACACACCTTCCGTTAAAAATTCATAAATTTGTGAGGGATGACGTGGCAGAGGCCCCGCTTTTGGAAACACCATTGCCCATGGCACTGTTGTCACGCGCCCCCACAATTCACCATTAATAAAATTACCTAATCGCCCTGCTGCTAAACCAATCGGTACAAACGGTGCAACAAAATCAGTTAACTCCCACACTGATTTTTTAATTTTGCGACTATATAACCACAATGCAACTGTCACCCCTAACATGCCTCCATGAAATGACATACCGCCATCCCACACTTTAAAAATCACTAATGGATTTGCTAAAAAGTCTGGCAAATCGTAGAACAACATATAACCGATACGTCCACCTAAAATCACACCAATCGCTGCATAAAAAATTAAATCGCCAATTTGTTCGGTGGCCCAACCACTGTTAGGTTTGCGACCGCGATACCAAGCTAATACCCATGCGGCTGCAAAACCAATTAAATACATAATGCCATACCAATGCACTTTGACTGGGCCCACGGTAAATGCAATTGGATTAAAATCTGGATACTGCAACATAAAAAAATGACCTTATTTTAATTTAAATAGTTTGCATCGCTTATAACAGCAACATATGCACACCGACAAATAATAAAAACACACCAAAAATACGCTTTAATAAATTAACCGGCAAACGATGCGACAACCCAGCGCCAATCGGTGCGGTAATCACACTACCAATCGCAACCGCCGCAACTGCAGGCAAATACACATAACCAAAACTAAATGGTGGTAACGATGCAACAGTCAAACCGGTAATAGTAAAAATCACTGTACCAATCACGGCAACAGTTAAACCCGTCGCTACCGAAACCACTACAGCTTGACGCATGGGGACATTGCAATACGTTAAAAATGGAATCGTTAAAGCACCACCGCCAATGCCTAATAGACCCGACTTACCACCAATCACCAAACCCATACCAGCCATTCCCTTGCGGTGTGGTAGCTGGCGCTTTGGATTCACTTTAGAAGCTAATAACATTTTGACGCCAATCACTAATACAAAGATCGCAAATACAATGGCTAATACCGAGGAATGTAAAAAATGCGCCAAGATACTTCCCAGCACGACACCGACCGCCACACCTGGCAACAATTGCCGATAGATCGACCAAAACTCAATTTTCTTTTGCAAATGTGCTAGTAAAGAACGTGCGGTAGTAAAAATCATAATGGCTAAGGAAGTACCGATCGCTTGATGCATCACCATCTCTGGAAATACTTTTTGTTGCATAAAAATAAACGCTAAACTTGGCACCACTAATAAACCACCACCAATGCCTAATAAACCCGACAATAAACCAGCGCCCGCACCAATACTTAAATAAATAAGCACTATCACCATTTCATGCATCGACATGCGTATTACATTCCTATTTACCTGCGCGAATTAATCCGCCGAGACCTGCTTCTTCTAAAGCCATTTCCATATGACAGCGCACCTCAACTGGATCATCCATTTTTAATACTTCTTTCACCAACTGCTTCGCTTTCTCTAAACTGAATTGGCGTATTACCCATTTAATACGTGGCAAAGAACGCGCGCTCATACTCAGCGCATCGTAACCCATCCCTAACAGTAAAACGGCAGCCACCGGATCACCTGCCATTTCGCCACAAATGCTGACTGAACGATTCGCTTTACGTCCTGCTTTTACAATATCATTTAAGGCACGCAACACAGCGGGATGAAAGCCATTATAAATATTGGCAACACGTGGATTATTGCGATCTACCGCTAAAATATATTGAATTAAATCGTTCGTGCCCACTGAAATAAAATCCACGCGCTTAGCAAACTCAAATGCTTGATACACAGCCGCAGGCACCTCAATCATTAAACCAAGCTTTGGCATTTTTACTTTAATCCCTTCATCAATCAGCTCTAAATGCGCTTGCTTAATTAAGCGTAACGATGCTTCTACTTCACTAACCGACGTCACCATCGGCAGCATCAATGCTAAATTATTTAACTCTTCGCTGGCGTGCAGCATTGCCCGAATTTGTTGCAGAAAAATTTCCGGGTGATCCAAGGTAATCCGCACACCGCGCCAACCTAAAAATGGATTTTCTTCTTGCACTGGAAAATAAGTTAAGGCTTTATCGCCACCAATATCTAAGGTGCGCATCACCACTGGGCGTGGGGAAAAAGTATTTAAAAGTTGACGATACATAATGCGCTGCTCTTCTTCACTGGGAAAACGATCGCGAATCATAAATGGCATTTCAGTGCGATATAAACCCACACCTTCAGCACCAGCACTTAACGATAAACCACCATCAACCGCTAAACCCGTATTCACTAATAAAGAAACAACATGCCCATCTTTTGTTTCCGCCGGTAGATCATGCAATGCATCCAACTCTTGATCGAGTTGCTGCTCCTCTGCCGCCAACTCTTTAAATTCCCGTTTCACACTCGCGGAGGGTGAAACATATACCTCACCGTTATAACCATCGACAATAAAATCTTTACCGGATAATTGACTTAATGGTGTTCCGGTCACACCCATCACAGTTGGCAAGCCTAAGGCGCGCGCTAAAATAGCCACGTGCGAGTTTGCAGAACCTGTTCCAGACATCACACCGACTAATTGTTCAATCGGCACTTCCATTAATGCAGTAGCGGTTACTTCTTCACTGACTAAAATTGTTTGTTTGGGATAATCGGGGGTTTGGCGTTTTGAGGTTTGGAGGTTGGATAAAATGCGTCGGCCTAAATCACGAAAGTCTGCGGCACGTTCTTTTAAGTAAGGGTCATCGAGCGATTCAAATTGCAAAATATGTTTTTTGATAACGCGCTTTACCGCACCTTGCGCCCACTGATTATTTTTTATTTCATCTTCAACTTCATTCATTAAACTGCGGCTATCAAGCAAACGCAGGTAGGCATCAAATAAAGCATTTTCCGCTACGGATAACGTTGCCTTAGCACGCGTTTGCAATTCGTTAATTTCATCTCGCGCCGCCTGTAACGCGGTTTCAAATAAATTAATTTCATGCTCAATATCTTCCGCAGGTCGATCAGGCACCGCATCTAAATCTGCTGGTGGATAAATCACCACCGCTTGCCCAATCGCAACGCCTGGCGCACCAGGAATACCTTTCAGCACATAAGCATCCGATTTACGACGTCGCCGTTTCGTCAATGCAACCAGCGCACCTTTAGCGCGCGCTTTTGCAATCTCTGGTGCAATTTGCGTCACCAAGGTGACCAAGAACGCTTCTTCTTCCTCCGCAAACTCACCGGCTTCACTGCGCTGTACCACCAAAACGCCCAATAATTCACCTTGGCTAATAATGGGCACACCAATAAAACCAAAGTAATCTTGTTCATCTAATGTTCGATAGGATTTGTAATGCGGATGTTCTGGCGCGTTGCCAACATTGATCGGTTCTTCTCGCTCGCCCACCAAACCAACTAAACCTTCACCTAATTTTAATTTCGCTTTGGCAACCATTTCAGTATTTAAACCGTGGGTTGCCATTAGGATGTATTCACCACGTTCTTCATTGATCAAAAAAATACTGCAGGCATTTGCATGCAGCTCATCTTTGATATGCGTGACGGCAAGATTCAGTGCTTGCGTCATATCTGACGCGGCGGTGACCTCTTGCACGATGCGGCGAAGGGTTTTTAACATCATGCTGAATGATTCTTATTATTTGGTACGAGCGAGATAAGATCATACTATAAGAACCTCTTTTGATACAAAATATAAACCGCTGTACTTGCTTTCTAAATCAAATTTTTTGTGAAACAATGGGCGCACTTTTCAAGCGGTAGAGACGAGGTACACTGGTGATCGATGCAGACGGGTATCGTTTAAACGTCGGTATTATTTTAATCAATCAAGCAGGCCAATTATTTTGGGGCAAGCGCGCCGGCATGGAAGATGCCTGGCAGTTTCCACAAGGCGGCATCCAAGAAAACGAAACTCCTGAAACCGCTATGTATCGCGAACTCACTGAAGAACTCGGCTTACTCGCTGAACACGTTGAAATCATCGCCGAATCACCCGACTGGATGACTTACCACCTCCCTAAAAAATTTCGCCGTTATGACACCGAACCCTTATGCATTGGTCAAAAACAGAAATGGTTTTTACTGCGGTTAACCGCGGAAGACAGCTGCATAAAACTGGACACAGCGACCAAGCCTGAATTTGATCAGTGGGCTTGGGTGGATAAAAAATATCCTGCGCAACATGTGATCTTATTTAAACGCGATGTGTACCAACGCATTTTAAAAATTTTTGAAAAATATTTAGATTAAAAAATTCGCACCTCACATCACCTTATTCGATTAACTTCTTGAATAAATGGATGGGGTAAAAAGAGGGCAATTCATCCCCAAAAAACTCACATTTTATCCACAGGTTTCCCCCATCATATCCCCTTGCAATGGCCCAAGAAACACATTATCTTGTGTTGATCAACTTTGATATGCCCATATGTTGGGGTTCAAAGGATTGAACCGAAGGTTGGTATGATGCCGACCTGTTGTCTAAGAAATGGACGGAACCATAACCATTTCAATTTGTAAAAATGAGCAATCTGATGTGCTAGGTACTTTTTCCTACATCAGATCAGTTTAACGTTCTATTTTGGGAGTTATCTTTATATGAGCAAGATGCAACAATCTGAGACTGCAACAAAAACCAATGATCCTAGCTTTTCACCACAATCCACCCAGCCCGGGCAAATCCGTGTTATCAAACGCGACGGCACCGTTGCCGAATACGACGCGGCACGCATTGCCAGAGCAATGAAAAAAGCATTCCTAGCCGTCGAAGGCGAAACCGCCGCCACCTCTAACCGTATCGAAGACATCGTCACCAAACTCGCAGAAGACATTACCGCAAAATACTTTCGCCGCTGGCCAGGCGGTGGTTACATCCACGTTGAAGCTATCCAAGATCATGTTGAACTTGCCCTGATGAAAACCGGCGAACACCAAGTGGCACGCTCTTACGTTTTATACCGTGAACGCCGTCGTCAAGAACGCGAAGACACAACCACAACCAGCAGCAGCACCTCTGGTATCAACGTCGTTTTAGATGATGGTTCTAGCATTCCCTTAGACATCAACTGGCTGTCAAAATTAGCCGTCGACGCTTGCCAAGGCCTAGAAGATGTCACTCCCACCCAAATTATTGAAGACACACGCCGCAATTTATTTGATGGCGTAAAAATGCGTGATGTCTATAAAGCATTGGTCATGAGCGCCCGCACGCTGGTTGAAAATGAACCAAGCTACACGTATGTGACTGCGCGCTTACTGTTACACGATTTATTTACCGAAGCGTTAGACGGCATGCAAATCCCTCACGATCTCAACAAACAAACCATGCATGACCTCTACCCCACCGCCTTTAAAGAATTTATTCGCCAAGGTATTGCCACAGAGCACTTAAGCGAAAAACTCAATAACTATGACTTAGACCGACTAGCAGCCGCGCTCCAACCTGAGCGCGATCAACAGTTCACTTATTTAAGCTTACAAACCTTATACGATCGTTACTTTATCCATCATAAAGGCGTGCGCTTAGAGTTACCGCAGGTCTTTTTTATGCGCGTAGCGATGGGCTTAGCGGAATCAGAAGGTGAACAAAAACACGAACGTGCTATTGAGTTTTATAACCTACTCTCTTCTTTTGATTACATGAGCTCCACGCCAACCTTATTTAATTCAGGCACACTACGCCCACAATTATCCAGCTGCTACTTAACGACCGTACCCGACGATTTAGAAGGTATCTATGGTGCAATCAAAGCCAATGCCATGCTATCAAAATTCGCTGGCGGCTTAGGCAATGACTGGAGTAACGTGCGCGCCATGGGTGCAGACATCAAGGGCACCAACGGCAAATCACTTGGCGTAGTACCTTTCTTAAATGTGGCCGATGCGACTGCCGTTGCAGTGAATCAAGGCGGTAAACGCAAAGGTGCGGTTTGTGCCTACTTAGAAACCTGGCACTTAGACATCGAAGAATTTTTAGAACTGCGCAAGAACACCGGTGATGATCGTCGCCGCACCCACGACATGAATACGGCAAACTGGGTACCCGACTTATTCATGGAACGCGTTTTTGAAAACGGCGACTGGAATTTATTCTCACCTGACGAAACACCTGACCTCCACGACTTATACGGTGCTGACTTTAAGAAAGCCTACGAAGCTTATGAAGAAAAAGCACGCCGCGGTGAAGTGCGCAGCAAAACCATTAAAGCAGTGACTTTGTGGCGCAAAATGTTAGGACTGTTATTTGAAACAGGTCACCCATGGGTCACTTTTAAAGATGCTTGTAACCTACGTTCACCACAGCAACATGCCGGTGTGGTACACAGCTCTAACTTATGTACTGAAATTACCTTAAACACTTCGGCTGATGAAATTGCAGTTTGTAACCTTGGCAGTATCAACTTAGTCAGACACATCAAAGACGGCAAACTCGATACGAAAAAATTACAACAAACCATCAAAACAGCCATTCGCATGCTGGATAACGTGATCGACATTAACTACTACAGTGTCCCAGAAGCACGTAACTCCAACTTAAAACACCGTCCTATCGGCATGGGCTTAATGGGCTTTCAAGATGCATTGTATTTACAAAAAATGGCTTATGCGTCGGATGCCGCGGTTGAGTTTGCGGATCAAACTATGGAGCACATTAGCTACTATGCCATCCAGTCATCTTGTGAACTCGCCGCCGAACGTGGTACTTACGCCTCTTATGAAGGTTCCTTATGGAGCCAAGGGATTTTACCGATCGACTCGATTAAATTACTAAAAGAAGCACGTGGTAAGTATTTAGATCAAAACACGGATCAAACTTTAGATTGGCACGCACTGCGCAAGAAAGTGAAAAAACACGGCATGCGCAATTCAAACGTATTAGCAATAGCACCCACAGCCACAATTGCTAA
>CAYXLV010000088.1:0-7583 GCA_964465995.1 uncultured Coxiellaceae bacterium
GCAATACATAGCGCAATTGCCTCTTTGCGTTGCTGTGCTTGTTCAGTAAATGCAAACTGTCTTTGAATGCGCTGTAGTCCTTTTTTTAATTGCACTAGTTTAAATTTTGGATCCATGTTTAATGTTTTAGAAAAATTATTAATGCTGGCTGTATTTTTTGCAGGATTAAAATGGCTTTTTTTAACGAGCTCGTCGGTTTGATCCTGAAATAACTTAGGGCATTGATCCCTGAGCTTCGCATCTTTTTCCGCAAGAGTTTTGCCATATTCTGGGTGGGTTTTTTTGTTCCAGTATTGGTAAATACCTTCATCAAATGTCACATGAGTCTGTGCTGATTGTTGCTTGTTTACCAGTTCTTCTTTGCTATACAAAATATACTCAATAAACCACTGCTTAAACTCGTCTTTGTTATTAAAAATATTTTGCACGGTGTGATAGTGATTGTCCCAACAGCGGTCTATATAGCCATCCCAGTAAGAGCGATGCAGTTCATCCTCTGCTTTGGGAAAGTACGTTTTATAAAATGCATACGCCTCTTCAAAACCAACTGGCCAAGCATAATTGCGTGATTCAATCAGCGGTGGATTGGGGCTGTTAAAATATTCGTAAAACTTTTCCATTTTATGTTGATCTTGAAATGAAAAATCACTTAAAAAATAATAACGGCCTGGATCAACTGGATAACCGAGTAACCACTCTTTAACATAAGAATACCCAATCGGAATATTGCCAATGACTTTGTTAATATGCGTTAACGAAGCATTGATCGCATCAACATCTGAACAATACGTTTTTAAATTTTTACGAATATAGGGAATGGCATTTTTTGGCATTTCACCTGCATCAACCAGTTGCTGGACAATTTCACGTTGCCCGGTATCTTCAAAGTTAACGCCAGAGGTTCTATAAACGCTGCCTTCACCGACACATAAACCAGTAAGGGTTGCGCCAAGTGAATGACCGGTATGAGTGACGGTCCAGTCGTATAAATGATTTGGATCAAATTTTTGAATTTCTGCTAATACATGTTGGGTAAAAGGGCGGGCGCCATTTTTAAATTGCGCGGGGACAGTTTCTCTTAGATACAGTTCTAAATCTTCAATAACCCCTTTAAAATTCCAAGTGCCGCGATGCGCAATGACGACATTAATTTTATTATTTTCATCAATTTTGTAATAAGCTGCACCAAAGTAACCATCATTTTGAAACTCTTCCGGGCAATCGCATAATAGATTCCACCCCTCTGGTAAAATCGGGCGATTGTCGCCTCGGTAGGCATCGAGGGCGAGGGCAGAATAATCACTGACGGAAATAGGTTGCATATACTTTTTTCGCTATCATACTTAAATCTATTAATTATTAGTGTACATTATACCGATTTAAGCTTAACGAAATATTAAATTTGATTAATTGTGTTTATAAAACGCTACGCTTTAATATATTGAATTTAATGAATATTTTCTGCCTAGTTACTCGGGTTTTGCGTCGCGGATGAAACAAAGCAGCACAATCCCTCCAATTCCAGCTGCAATTGATCCAAATAAAATAGCTGCCTTTGCAATCACTAGCACATGCATATTTGTTGCAAAGCTTAAATTGGCGATAAATAAAGACATGGTAAATCCAATGCCGGTTAGCATGGCAGCGCTGATGACATGTTTAAAGGTCGTGTGGGTTGGTAAAGAACCTAGGCGACACCACAATGCCATTCGTGTAAATAACAGGATTCCAATTGGTTTGCCAAGCACTAACCCTAGAAAAATACCCAGCGAAACACGTTGAGTAAACACACTGTTAATGAGGTGTGAATTAATTGGAATGCCGGCATTGATCAATGCAAATAAGGGCAAAATAATGAGTGCCACCGGCAACTCAAGTTGACTTTCCCAGCGTTGCAATGGGGTTGTTGCTTGACGGGCAATTTCTTGGACATCTTCTAACACTGCATGTTGTGCGGGATCCTCTAGAACTAATTGCGATGTTTGTTTTCTTTTTTCAAAATTCAGTAATAATTTTTTTGCCTTCTTTATAAATTGATTGGGGCCACGCAGTGGTCGCGCTGGAATCAAAAATGCCACCAATATTCCTGCAACAGTGCCATGAATTCCTGCTGCTTCAACGAGAGCCCAAATTAATAAACCTATCAGCAAATAAGGAAAAGGCTTTCTAAATCCTGCATAGTTAATCAATATAAGTAATAAAACTAACAGCATTGCCAGAAAGAGCATTAGCGTATTGATATGTTGAGTGTAAAATATCGCAACAACTAGAATTGCACCAATATCATCGATAATGGCAAGTGCAGCTAAAAAAGTAAAAATGCCAGGCGGTAATTTGCGCCGAAAGCAAGCTAAAATACCTAGCGCAAAGGCCGTGTCTGTAGCCATTGGAATACCCCAGCCAAATTGGGTTGGGGTGTTATGATTAAAGATTAAATAAATAGCGGTAGGCACTAGCATGCCACCAAAAGCTGAACAAAGTACCAATAGTGCACGCTTATGATCGGTTAATTCACCGACTAAAAATTCACGTTTAATTTCCAGTCCAACAAAAAAGAAAAATAATGTTAGTAAAACATCATTGACCCAAAACCGAAGTGACTCCTCAAAAATCATATTTTCAAAGTGAAATCCAAATGAGAGTTTGGTAAATGCGTCATACCAATGGGAGAGTGCAGGAATGCTAGCCCAGATAAGGGCAATTAGTGTGCAAGTTAGCAATAGTATACTGGCGGTAACTTGGGCTTTAATATAATTTTGGAAGGGCGTTAAAATTTGCCGAACTTTTTTTTCAAGTGGTGAATGATAAGCGTGTTTATCTTTTTCACCTTCGGGCGGGTGGAATAAGCCTGAATTGCTCAATGTTTGCTCCGATCCATCAATTATTTATACTGGTAGTGATTTAAGCGGACTGAACGCAGTTTGTAAAGTCTGCTATGGTTGGTAAAACTGATGAGTTGCCGCAAAAGATTGATTGCTCTATTATGGAACTCCAACTTGCGAAAGATATTAAATGATGGCATTTGAAGTATTAAGTCCTACTACTATCGATGAATATTTAATTACTGATTTAAAAAAACTACTTTTAAAATGTAGTCATTGTGATGGCTACGTTGTGCCTATTTATTGGGATGCCTTAAAGCAGCCACGCAACACCATGTTGGATTTTTTTATTTATGATAATACTAATTTAATAGGTTATTGCAGTGCTTTTCTCTTTAATGAGAATGAATACGAAGTCAGTGCCTTGATTGATCCTGCTTATCGGCGTCAACATATCTTTTCAACTTGCTGGCAACGTATCCAAAAAATTGTAAAAGAAAAATCAGCTACTGCTAGCTTTGTTTTTGCTTGTCCTGCAATGTCAGAGGCTGGGAATGCAATGATGCGTTCAATGCATGCAGATTGTTATATGCGAGAATGTTTGTTGATATTATCACTCTACGCTATAAATCTAGAAGATCAAGTAACAACTGATTCCTTAGTTTTAGCAAACAAAGAAGACTGTAAAACATTGGCTCAAATCGATGCGCTTTGTTTTCAATCGGATATTGCGGAGATGTTAAAACGTTTTTATGCAACGATTAATGATAGTGATCGTATGACTTGGATTTTTTTACAGCAGGAAAAAGCTATTGGCAAAATTCATGTTAAGTTAGAAGAGGGTGCCGCAATATTGCATGACTTATGTATTTTGCCGCAATTTCAAAAGCGTGGTTTTGGTACGATAATGTTGCAAGCGACTTTATTGCAATTACAAGCGCAAGGTATAGCCCAGGTTAAATTAACGGTTGATGCAAATAACCTTGCGGCCATTCATTTATATAAGAAAATAGGTTTCAAGCTTGAGCAAGCTAATTTGTTTTATCGTGTTAATCCAGAGACTTTGCATCCTACGGAGCGTTTTAGTTCAACTGTAGTGCACTATGTGAAATATCGTCCCTCTTATCCAGCGTCATTGATTAAATTATTACATGCAGAATGCGGCTTGAATCAAAATAGTATCGTTGCTGATTTGGGTTCTGGTACCGGAATTTTTAGTAAGCTATTAGCTCAACATGTAGCGCGAGTTTATGGTGTTGAACCCAATATGCCAATGCGGCACGCAGCTGAAATTGATTTACAAAGTGTTGCTAATTTTATTAGTGTCGATGGTTCGGCTGAAAAAACCCAGTTGCCTGATCATAGTGTTAATATCATTACCGTCGCCCAAGCTTTTCATTGGTTTAATCTACCGTCGACACGGCAAGAAATGCAACGTATTTTGGTGCCAAATGGTTGGGTAGTATTAATATGGAATTTGCTCGATACACGTGATGATTTTATGCAAGCCTATGAAAATTTTCTTTTTAAATTTGGCACGGATTATGCTGCCGTTAAAAATAAAATGAAGCTTGATGATGTTATTAATTTCTTTAAACCAAACACTGTCAAAACACATTATTTACCAAACCATCAAACGTTTAATTGGGAGTCATTTAAAGGCAGAATTTTGTCGTGCTCGTATATTCCTGGGCCAGATGATGCATCCTATGCGCCAATGTTAACTGCTGCTAAAGCGTTATTTGAACAATATGCTGATGCGGGAAGGGTGGTCTTTTCTTATCGCACCAAGTGTTATGTCGGCCAGTTAGATAAAAGGTAGCGCGCCAGATTTTCTATCTGGCGCGCTATTTAATTAGCAAGCATAAATAGTAAGCTGAGGAAGAGGTTTGCCATTGAACAGCACATTTGAGCCTGAACGCGACACTACGTAATTATTAGCCGGAGTAAATAAATTAGGATAATACGTGCATTGATGGCCAGTAGGATTAATGTGGTCTTGCTTATTATTGTCAAAGCAAGATACAACTATCTTAGAAATCTCGCCATCTTTCTTGTAAGTGTCCCCAGCATGTAATTTATGCGACCAGCCACCAAGCGAGGAAAGAATGTACTGAGCTTTGAAATGGCAAACAAATGCGGGGGGTAATGAATTGGATAGCTTGATGGTTAATGCCAAGCTGTTGATTGCAAAAAGCATGCTAGCGGTGGCTACTATGACAGTGAGAGTGTGTTTAATTTTCATTTTATTGACCTCGTATGTTGTGGGTGTTTTTTAAAACAGCGCCATAGTAACCAAAGTTTATTAGTAAATTAATACCAATTGATTGTTTTGATATCATGATTAATTATTATTCAGCTATACGTGTAACCACATGAATTTAAATAAGAAAGGTTTAAGGCATGGTGGGCTAAGCCTAGACACCCATCATTTCCGATAAACTTTATTATCGGAAATTATGGGTTGACTGGTTAGATACTATAATTCTGAGCAACAATAACCGCAGGGATTGCCCAAACATTTCTTAGGGGCAATATCATGAAAAAGTTCACACGCGCTTTAATCGGCTTTGCTGGCGCAAGTCTTTTAATATTAACGTCACAACTTGCTTTTGGATTTTGTTTAACTAAACACAGAGTACTTATTAATCCAGGAGTAAAATATTTTTCGTGGGGTAATGATTCAGCCACTCGCACCGTCCATTATAAATCTTTTCCTGGCGATACTTATGGGAAAATTGCAATCCGATGCAAGATCACGTCTAGTTACAATCTTAAGGTGGATTATAAAGTCAGTCAGCAAACTTTTTATCGATCCAATGGCAAAGGCAGGTTATCTGGTACAGTCACTACTCCTGCAACGATTGATTTTATTGGCTGCCAACTCTCGGGAGCAAGAGCATATGGCACAAAATTTCATTTTTCTGCACCTGCTTTGGCGCCTAGTTATGGTTATAAGGTTGCGGTGGATTGTAAAAATATTTAATGATTGAGCGATAATTACTCGCGACTTTTCTAAGTGGGGCCAAGAGGCCCCGGCCCCACCCAGATGGATATGCCAAACATTCGTGTTGATATCCTGGTTATAATCAATGGCTCTTCTTACGAAGTATTTCCCAAGAGTTTGCGTTTTCTTTATCTGCATATAGTCTTTTATGCTTATTCTTGAAAGATAATACGTTTATTTGGACGCTCACATATTTGTTATTATTTGCCTTAAGACTCACCTTATCACCACCTTTATCAAAAAGAGTAAATCTTGAAAAATCTGTAATTTCAGTATCTTTTGCGTATAAACGTGCACCCTTCCCTTTCTCAACAGTCAGATAAGTATTATGGTATGAGCGAAGTGAAATAATATCTTGATTCTTTTTATCACGTACAACGGTAAAAAACTCCCAATTTGACGGTTGCTTGCGGTTTGCAACGACATCGCCACTCTTTTCTGCACATACATAAAAACCGTCGTCTGCCATTAGCGACCATCTTTCAGTATTGGGTGCTTCTTTACTATTAGACTGTTTTTGCTTGCAAGGAAGAAGCGGTACGAAATGTAAGTCATGCTGGCTATTAGCTAGTATGGGCACGCACTTATCATGAGCGATGCTATCTGCTTCTACATTTTTTAAGCCATCTTTAGTCACAAGGCTAAGCCCTGCAATCAGTTTTTTACTTGCTGGATCCTCCAGGATCTCAATAATATAAAGCCCTTTTAATCGTAAAACTTCATAGATTATCCTTCCTTCTACACTTGGTCTACCCCAGATGGGTGTTCCTTTTCCTGAAAATAGCGTATCGCAATCCTCTTTTGTATATTGGATAAAGTAGTAGTCATCACTGTTGTAATTTTCACCATAATCTTGCTTATTCCATTCATCGACTTCTGCTTTGTTTTTTAAATAGTATGCATGACATAGCATTCGTAAGGATTTTTCAGTATGTATAGTTGTTTTTTCTATCGCATTAAGCACTTGAGCCAACGCATCAAAAAAACAGCCACCATCATTAATCGCTGTACCCAATGTATAGTTTTTGGGTAATGATGTAAGTAGCGATCTTAATTTCGCTTCATTAATCGACTTGAGGCCTGTGCGATTTAATAAACTAATATTATTGTTATGTTGGTTCTGTAAAGGATTAGGTGAGCAATGAACACTTTTAGACTGTTTTTGCTTGTAAGGAAGAAGCGGTGCAAAATGTAAGTCATACTGACTATTAGCTAGTATGGGGACGCACTTATCATGAGCGATGCTATCTGCTTCAACATTTTTTAAGCCATCTTTAGTCACAAGGCTAAGCCCTGCAATCGGTTTTTTACTTGCTGGATCCTCCAGGATCTCAATAATATAAAACCCTTTCAATCGTAAAACTTCACAGATTATCATTCCTTCTCTACTTGGTCTGCCCCAGATGGGTGTTCCTTTTCCTAAAAATAACGTATCGTAATCCTCTTTTGTATATTGGATAAAGTAATAGTTATAACTCTTGTAATCTTCGCCATAATCTTTCTTATTCCATTCATCGACTTCTGCTTTGTTTTTTAAATAGTATGCATGACATAGCAGTCGTAAGGATTTTTCAGTATGTATGGTTGTTTTTTCTATCGCATTAAGCACTTGAGCCAACGCATCAAAAAAACAGCCGCCATTATTAATCGCTGTACCCAGTGTATAGTTTATGGGTAAAGATGTAAGTAGCGATCTTAATTTCGCTTCATTAATCGACTTTAAGCCTGTGCGATTTAATAAACCATTATTATTA
>CAYXLV010000089.1:0-7562 GCA_964465995.1 uncultured Coxiellaceae bacterium
GCTGGCCACTTTCGCCGCATCTTTACCAAGCTTGGGGAATTTTTCCGGCAGTACTTTTTTGCACTAGATCGTGAAGAATTACCCTTTAATCGCGCAGAACGCAATTGGGTGTACCACGCGAGTTGGGGGAAAGAGAATACATCCGCATTCGGTTCCACCAGAACACTTTCCCCGCCAGGCACCCCCATCTTTATTAACTGTCCTTTTCCTACCTTACAAGCAGACGCTACTCCAACCGCCCCCATGATCATTGGTCCTTATTGCCAAACACCTTATACCGCCAAATCCATCTTCAATATTTCAGGAATGAGCTACGGTGCCATTTCAAAACCAGCCATTTTAGCGTTATCAAATGGTGCACGAATCGCTGAGTGCTGGATGAATACAGGGGAAGGTGGCTTGTCGCCTTATCACTTAGCAGGTGGTGCGGATTTGGTTTTCCAAATTGGCACGGCGAAATATGGCGTACGTGATGAGCAGGGGCAATTGTGTGATAAGAAATTAAAGGCAATTGCGAATCACGAAACCGTGCGAATGTTTGAAATCAAATTAAGCCAAGGTGCTAAGCCAGGTAAAGGAGGTATTTTGCCTGGCCAAAAGGTGACTGCAGAAGTCGCTAGTATTCGTGGTATTGCGCTTGGACAAGATTCAATTTCGCCTAATCGGCACCCAGAAATTGCTAATGCGAATGATTTGCTGGATATGATCGAACATATACGACGGGTGACTGGAAAACCCGTTGGCTTTAAAGCGGTCGTGGGTGCTTATGCTTGGCTCGAAGACCTGTGCACTGCCATTCATCAGCGTGGTATTGAGAGTGCGCCTGACTTTATTACGATTGATAGCGGTGATGGTGGTACTGGTGCAGCACCGATGGCCCTAATGGATAATGCCGGCTTACTGTTACGGGAGGCAGTACCGTTGGTGGTGGATATTTTAACGCAATACAACCTGAAAGATCGGGTGCGTGTGATTGCTTCCGGAAAAATGATTACACCGGCAGAAGTTGCTTGGGTGTTGTGTGTCGGAGCTGATTTTGTAACCAGTGCTCGTGGGTTTATGTTTTCATTGGGTTGTATTCAAGCGATGCGTTGCAATAAAGACACTTGCCCAACGGGCATTACAACGCATAATCCACGTTTGCAACGCGGGCTTGTGCCAAAAAACAAAATGCATCGAGTTGCTAACTACGCAAAAAATCTGCGGCATGAAGTAGAAATTTTAGCGCATGCCTGTGGTGTGAGTGAGGTGCGTGGCTTAAAGCGTCAGCATGTCAGAATTATGCAGGGTAATGGAAAATCAATTCCCTTGAATGAGTTGCATCCATTACCTGAAGTGCTACCTGAATACTTATAGAGTTTTGATTAATTTTATTATGCAATTAATTGATAATTTTGATATTTTTTGCAAAAAAAAGAGGTTTTCTATACTTACAACGACAATTTAATGAGGAGTGAGATCGATGAGCTGTAAATACACTAGCCTACAGAACTTTGTATTATTATTGGGACGAATTTGTATTTCGTTAATATTTATCATTGCTGGCTTTGACAAAATCATGAGTTTTAGCCAAACCGCCACCTTACTCGCCGCCAAAGGATTGCCATACAGTGAATTGTTTTTAGTGATTGCACTGATTGTTGAGCTGGTAGGTGGACTGTTAATCTTATTTGGATTGTATACGCGGCTTGGCGCACTAATACTCTTCCTATTTATGATCCCAGTCACCTATGTCTTCCATGCCTTCTGGTTATTTGATGGTTTTGCCATGGTGAACAACATGCATCACTTTTTCAAAAATTTAACCATGATGGGGGCGATGCTCTATATCATGGCGGCAGGTGCGGGTTCGATTAGTATTGATGGTATTCGCTTACGCCATAAGCACAAGAGCTAGCGCAAAGTAGCATCCCAAGCAACGTCAAAGTTTGTTAAAATGCCGCCGTCAAAACGCGGCATTTTTTTTTGCCGATGATTTTTATTCGTAAGGAGACCCTATGCGCCGTCAGGTATTGTTGCTATTGATTGCTAGCTTTTGTTTTGTTTGTACGGCTGCTGCAGCAGCATTTTTACCACCCGCAGAGGGGCGCCATGGAATGGTGGTATCAGCGCAACATATCGCAAGCCAAGTTGGTTTAACTATTTTAAAGCAAGGCGGTAATGCCATTGATGCAGCGGTTGCTATTGGTTATGCGCTAGCGGTAGTGCATCCCTGTTGTGGTAATCTTGGCGGCGGTGGATTTATGCTGATTCATTTGGCCGATGGTAAAAATATTTTTATCGATTTTAGAGAAACCGCACCACAAGCGATTACTAGCCAACTCTTTTTTGATCCAAAAGGCACTCTGAAGAAAGCGCAAATTCGCCAAGGCTATATTGCCATCGGTGTGCCTGGGACCGTATTAGGTCTCAATACAGCACTAAAAAAATACGGCACCATGACTTTACCAAAAGTGATGGCGCCAGCCATTCACTTGGCAAAGCAAGGTTTCTTATTACAACAACAAGATGTGCGATTACTTAATCAATTCGCAAAATATTTTAAAAATGCACCCAATACCACACGGATTTTTTTACCTGCTAAGCGTCCTTGGCAAGTTGGCGATCGATTAAAGCAACCACAACTCGCACATACGTTAGCACTGATCAGCCAACAGGGAAGTCGCGTTTTTTATCATGGATCTATCGCTAAACAAATTGTGCAAGCCAGTCAGCAGCATGGCGGCGTGTTGAGTTTGCAAGATTTTAAGCGCTATCGGGTAAGCATGCGTCAACCAGTGACCTGTGATTATCGAGGCCTGCAAATTATCACTGCACCACCGCCAGGTTCTGGTGTTACCGTTTGTGAGGCATTAAATATTCTCAGCGGTTATTCACTAACGCCATTGGGTTTTCATTCTGCACTGGCTACGCATTTAATGGCAGAAGCGATGCGTTATGCGTTTTATGATCGCAATCACTTTTTAGGTGACCCAGCGTTTGTAGAGAATCCAGTGTCACGTTTACTCTCACCCAGCAATGCCAGAGCGATACGCGCCAAGATTTCGATTTATCAAGCTGGGCAGGTTAATTCACTCAATAGCGCGCCGAATAAAAATACCACCAACTATTCTGTAGCAGATCGATTCGGTAACGCGGTAGATGTTACTGTCACCTTGAATTCACTATTTGGCGCCAAGGTTATCGCTGGTGCAACGGGCTTTTTTATTAATAATGAGTTGGATGACTTTAGTTTGAAAGCCGGGGTACCTAATAGTTATGGCCTAGTGCAAAGCAAAGCGAATCTTATTGCACCGGGCAAACGGCCATTAAGCTCAATGAGTCCAACGATTGTGCTGCAAAATCAGCAGCCATTGTTTATTCTAGGCGCCGCTGGTGGTTCAACGATTATTACGACCGTGCTGCAAGCGCTGGTTAATACCATCGATTTTAAAATGACCATTAATGCTGCGATCAATCAGCCACGCTTTCATATGCAAGGCATCCCTAACAAGCTTTACTACGAGCCTTTGGCTTTTTCTGCCGATACGCTTGCGAAGTTACGTTTTATGAAATACCCATTACAAGTTGGTTTTTATCCGCAGCTACAAACCTGGGGACAAGCCAGTATGATTCGGTTTGATGCTAAGCAGCACCAATTTTATGGCGCGAATGATAATCGACGGCCAGCGGGTTTAGCGGTGGGGTACTAAAGCATATTCAAGTGCTGAATGGATATCAGGGTATTCAAACTGAAATCCATGCTCTTGTAGTGTAGTCGGCGCGACGTTTTGGCCATGTAGCAATAACTCTTCTGCCATTTGGCCAAAAGCGAGTTTGAGCATAAAGGCTGGGGTTAGCATCACGCTGGGGCGTTTGATGGTTTCGCCAATGGCAGTTGCGAGTTGCTGTTGGGTCACGCAATCTGGCGCAACGATATTAACGGGGCCGCTAATTTCAGGATGTTCTAATAAATAATCTAGTGCGCTAATTACATCAGCAATAGAAACCCATGCAAATGGTTGCTGACCATTGCCAATTCGCCCACCTATAAAAAAATAAAAAGGCAATACTAGCTTAGGGAGCGCGCCACCTTCATTAGCAAGCACAACTCCAAACCGGCAATTCACCACCCGCACGCCTTTTTCTTTTGCTGCCGTTGTTGCTTGCTCCCATTGGCAAGCGACCTTGGTAAGAAAATCTGGTGGCGTATCACAAGTCGGTACTGTGCTTTCATCCATGGCAGTGGGTAATCCAGTTGCGACGGCTTTTTGTAATCCGTAAATGCCAACGGCACTGGCATTCAGTAGAGGAGGAGAGTTTTCGCCAAGCTCAGCACAAAGTTCGCTGAGTAAAGTCGTGGTTTGAATGCGGCTATCGATAATGCTTTTTTTTCGTTCTGTGCTCCAACGCTTTTCACCAATCGAAGCGCCGGCAAGATTAATAATAGCGTCAAAACTATCGAGATAAATCGATTTTTTCTTTAATGCTTGCCAATTAGCAGCGCTAACCGTATGTCCAAAAGTACGATCAATTTTATCTACTGAACGGCCAACTATCGTCAATTGATGACCTTGTTGTAAAAAGTGATTTACTAAAGAACGGCCAATCAATCCGGTGCCACCGCCAATTAAAATTTTCATCTTTGCACTCCTTGCTAAATTTACAGTGGCCAAGCCCAAAGAATAAGCGGCACACTGACGATCAATACAATAATCTCTAAGGGCAAGCCCATGCGGATATAATCAAAAAATTTATAGCCACCCGGTCCCATTACCAAGGTGTTATTTTGATGGCCAATGGGGGTTAAAAACGAGCATGATGCACCAACAGCCACCGCCATTAAAAAAGGATCCACATTGACGGACAGTGCTTGCGCAATACTCACTGCAATCGGCGCCATTACAATGGCGGTGGCGGCATTATTCATAAAATCAGATAACGTCATTGTCGCAATGAGCAAAATCACCAAAATAAATACCGGTGATACATGGCCAGACATGCTAATAAAATAGTGGGAAATTAAACCGGTGCCGCCGGTTGATTGCAGCGCATTACCGATGGGTATCATTGCCGCTAATAAAATAATCACCGGCCACTCAATGCTTTCATACACTTTGCGAATGGGAATAACATTCAGCAAAACCATAAATAACACAGCACCACCAAAAGCGATTTGCACGGGGACCAGTTGTATAGCAGCTAAAATAATTGAGGTGATAAATACTAGTAAAGGGACGTATGCTTTAGGTCTTTTGCCAAGTTGCAAACCGCGCTCCACCAGCGGTAATAAACCCAGTCGTACCACATTTTCTTGAATGTTTTCTTGAGCGCCTTGCAATAACACGACATCACCGTCGCGTAGTTTCACTTGATGCAAGCGCTCACTAAATCGCTTACCTTGGCGCGCAATAGCCAGTAAGTTCATTTGATAGCGTGACCGGATGCGCACGGATTCTGCTGAGCGTCCTTCTAAACGTGAGGTTGCCGTTACTACAGCTTCCATGGTAGCGACTTCATCAGAGCGTAATTCTTCAGAGATTTTTAAATCACCCACCAATTCCAATTTGCCAACTTGCAAAATTTCTTCGATATCCTCTGGTGCCGCTTCGACAATTAGAATGTCATTTTTTTGTAGTAGTTGAGTGGCGGGAATAATCAGGCGTTTGCGTTTTTTGCGAATCAATCCCAAAATAACGAATTCGCCTTTAATCATTTTTTCAAATTCACGCACGGTTTTATCAATAATCGGCGATTTCTCGGGGACTTTCATTTCGGTGATATAGTCTTCTAAATGAAATAAATCCTCCATTCCCGTCGCTTTTTTGCGTTTAGCCGGCAATAAGCGCCAACCAATTAATGAAATAAAAATAAGTCCAACTACCGCCACACCAATTCCTACATAACTAAAATCAAACATGGCAAACGGTTCACCAGTAAATTTCATGCGGTAATTAGAAATAATTAAATTCGGCGGTGTACCAATAACCGTGATCAAACCACCCAATGCGGAGCCTAAAGCAATTGGCATTAAGACTAAAGACGGCGAGCGTTTATTATCGACAGCTGATTTGATCGCCACTGGCATCATTAAACCAAGTGCTCCAACGTTATTCATAAACGCGGAAAGTGCTGCCGTTAAAAAAGAGAGGGATGAAATATGTAAAACAGTTTTACGAGTGAAAGTACCAATGGTGCGAATGAGTGGATTGAGGACTCCAGAAACCGTAATGGCTTGCGAGATAACCATCACACAGGCGACGGTAATAACGGCGGGATTGCTAAGACCGGTATACACCTGATTAAAAGGCACCGCTCCTGCAGCTACCGACACCATCAACGCAATCATCGCAACCACGTCATAACGCCAGCGGCCCCAGATAAAAAGTGCCATAGTGGCGATTAAAACGATGATGATGGTGTAGGGGGTTAAAAACATAACTCTCTGATTCCATGAGGAAAAATCCTGTGGTCGCATTATAACATAACTCGAACGGTTGGCCGAACCGTTTTGTGGCGGTACACTGTCGGCCAATAGATTCTTTGGTTTGGGAGGTTCAGAATGAGTGATGCTAAACGATTATTTTTTGGATTACCGATTGCACAACGTGATGCTGATCGTTGGGTTAATCGTTTAAAGTTGGAAGCACGTGGTGTGATGAATAAAGTCAGAATTACCCGGCCGGGTAATTTTCATATAACGATTCGTTTTTTGGGGGAAGTGGAGCCACAGCGTGTGCCAGAATTAGTTGCCGCAGTAACACCTGTAATTAATCGTTTTCGTCCATTTGATATTGTGGTTGATGATATTGACCACTTTCCTAATCCTCGATCACATATGTTAGCGGTCAATGTAAAATTAGATCGTTATCTCGAAAAGCTTTTTACTGAAATTGAAGCAGTGATGGTGCAGCTGGGTTTTCCGCGTGATTCACGCTTTCCTCGTCCACATATAACCTTAGCTCGAGGTAAACGTGATGCGCGTTTTCGGATGCGACCAATTGTTTTATCAGAGCCGGCTTTATCGATTCATCAGTTTGTATTGTATGAAAGTGTGGTTGGTGACAAAGGCTTGGCTTACATTCCTTTACACCAATTTAACTTAAGCCCAATTTAATTATTTTTTTTGATATGGTTTTTATAGAAAGTAATCCCAACACAACCACCTAGTTTACGGCCCCAATCACGCCCGGCTTTTTGGTCAATATTGGCGGGGAGTTGGTTATTAATTTGATTCATGCAACTGACCGTACTAGCGCGCACATGTTTAACGCAATCCGTTTGGTTGATTTTATTGGCAGTCATTTGCTGACGCAGCGCAGGGTTGGATTGATAGTGTTTGCAAAGCATGGGTGGCAACAGTTCAATAACGCGGGTTTTCCAGACTTCTTTAGTAACGGTAGCAAATGAGGGGGTTGAGAGAGTGAACGATAAGATAAGCGCAGGTAATAAAATGGGTTTTAATCGCATCGGTTTTCCTTCCTTTGAATGACCAAGTTAAAAAAGCTTAGCAGGATTTAGCAGGCTTGTTAAGGCAAGTGCTGTGCGAGCTTAGCCACTAATAAGGTCCATAAATTCATTCA
>CAYXLV010000090.1:0-7513 GCA_964465995.1 uncultured Coxiellaceae bacterium
TAAGAGACATATTCACGATATCGATACGGAACATCCAGACACTGTGATTCAAAAGATTGAACACGAATTAGCAACGTTTAGCGAAGAGCTCGCTGGTAAGGATCGCTGGATTGTTTTAAACAAAACTGACTTGCTGGATGAGGCTGAAGTAGCGCGCCGAGCGCAAGCGATTACCAAAGCGCTGAAATGGCAAAAACCGCTATTTCAAATCTCCGCTATTTCTAAGCAGGGTACTGAGGTGCTTTGTTATCAGATCATGGATTACTTGGAACAAAAAGCAAAAAACCCCAATCCAGAGGATTGAGGTTTCGAAGCTTTTTAATCATTGATTCTTAGGCGATACTTTTGATTTTTTTGCTAAGACGGCTCTTAATGCGGGCTGCTTTATTAGCAGAAATAATGCGTCGTTGAGCGATTTTATCAACCAGCTTAGTCGCTTGTTTAAATGCCGTTTCGGCGGCGTCTTTGCTGTTGGAATTGATTGCTTTTATAGTACTTTTGATTGCGGTACGCACTCTGGTGTGCTGGCTGGTATTGTGTAGTCTGCGCTTCTCATTTTGACGCGCACGTTTTGCTGCCTGTCGTGTGTTTGCCACTTTATACTCCCGTCGAAACAGTCTAGAATGCGCCACTATGCCGTGTAAGATGGCCTTTGTCAAGATACGCTAAGGAGTAGGATGCAGGACCAAATTGAATCCCCCGTTGCCGCTGAATCGCTATCGCGGCGCCTCTTTAAGTCGACCTCAGTCGTCGCATTGATGACGATGATTTCCCGGATTATGGGCTTTATTCGCGACATGGCTTTGGCGCAAATTTTTGGTGCCGGGCCAGCGTTTGATGCTTTTATCATTGCTTTCAAGATTCCTAATTTTATGCGCCGCTTGTTTGGCGAGGGTGCCTTCTCACAAGCGTTTGTGCCAATTTTGGCCGAATACAAAATGCAAAAATCCGAAGCCGAAACCCAAGCCTTTGTGAATCACATGGCGGGGACTCTGGCCAGTGTTTTATTACTCGTTGTGTTATTGGCGGAAATTATTGCGCCTTTAATCGTGATGGCATTTGCGCCGGGCTTTTTAAATGATCCCACGCGCTACCAACTTGCTACTCATATGTTACGTGTGACGTTTCCTTATGCGTTATTGATTTCTTTAACAGCTTTTTCAGGTGCGATTTTAAATACCTGCAAAAAATTCGCGATACCTGCTTTTACGCCAGTCCTATTAAACCTAGCCTTAATTATCGCCGCAGTAGCTTGGGCGCCACATGCAAGCACACCGATTTATGCATTAGCTTGGGGTGTGTTAATTGCTGGTGTTATGCAGTTACTTTTTCAATTACCGTTTTTGTATCGCGAAAAACTATTACCGCGCCCTAAAATTTTATTAAAAGATGTAGGCGTGCGCCGTGTCTTAAAACTTATGGTGCCAGCCTTGTTTGGTGTATCAGTCGCGCAAATTGGCTTGCTGATTGATAACCTGTTCGCGTCGTTCTTGCCGGCCGGCAGTATTTCTTGGTTGTATTACTCAGATCGTCTGACTTATCTACCACTCGGTGTGATCGGTGTCGCACTGGCAACAGTCGTGATGCCTTATTTAGCGCGCCAACATAGCGCTAAAGCAACCGCGGATTATTCAAATACAGTAGACTGGGCACTACGCTGCGTTGTCTTAATTGGTCTCCCCGCAGCGTTAGGTTTGCTGTTACTAGCAGGACCATTGTTATCCACCTTATTTCAGCACCAAGCATTTACTGCCACAGATGTTTTAATGGCCCGGCAAAGTTTAATGGCATTTGCCATTGGTTTGCCTGGCTTTATGCTAGTGAAAATTCTCGCCTCAGGTTATTACGCACAACAAAATATCAAAACACCGGTAAAAATTGCTGCCATCGCATTAGCCGCCAATGTGGTTTTAAATGTGATTTTAATTGTGCCGCTAAGACACGCCGGTTTAGCCCTAGCCACTTCTTTAGCATCAATGATTAATTCAGCCTTACTATTAATCGTTTTAGTACGCCGTGGTATTTATCAACCGCGTTCCCAATGGTGGTTATTTTTATTAAGAATTGGCATTGCGAATTGTTTAATGGGCTTGTTAATTTATTTTTTAGCAGGACCTTTATCGTATTGGACACATTGGTCAGCGCTAACACGTGTAGGCCATTTAACGATGATTATTGCACTGGCTGTTGTCGTTTATGTTGTTGGACTATGGCTAACTGGCTGTCGACTCAAGCACTTTAAGCCACCAAAGAGCACGGGATAAATAGCTATGCAACTGATTCGCGGACTACACAATTTAAAAAACCGTATCCAACATTGCGCGATAACGATTGGTAATTTTGACGGCCTGCACTTAGGCCATAAAGAACTTATCCACCACACCGTGCAACAAGCAAAAGCGTTAGGCGTGCCGTCAGTATTAATGACCTTTGAACCACAACCTAACGAATTTTTTCAACATAAAGCACCGGTGCCACGCTTAATGCGTTTTCGTGAAAAGTGGTTAGGACTGCAAGAGACAGGTTTGGATTATGTGGTTTGCGTGCGTTTTGATAAAGCCTTTGCGCAATTATCACCACAGCAATTTATTAAAGATTTATTGGTTGATCGATTCGGTATGCGTGCGATTGTGGTCGGTGATGATTTTCGCTTCGGAGCCAAACGCGCCGGCGATATCAATTTATTAAACCAATACGCCAGCACTTTTAATTTTAGCGTCTCACAAATGCCAACCCTCGAAATTAAAAACCAACGCGTCAGCAGCACCCGCGTGCGCGAAGCATTGCATGAAGGAGATTTAGCCGGTGCTAAAGAATTGCTAGGTCAGCCTTACGCTTTAACAGGCAAGGTCGTTTACGGCGATCAAATAGGCCGCCAACTCGGCTACCCAACCGCCAACTTTAACTTACACCGCCAACAAGTACCGCTCGCCGGTGTCTTTGTGGTCCGCGCGCACGGCCTTCAAGCCACACCAATCAACGGTGTTGCCAACCTTGGCACACGACCAGCTTTCAATGGCACCCGCGTCTTACTAGAAGTTCACCTTTTTGATTTCAACCAAACACTGTACGGCAAAAACCTACAAATCGAATTTATCCACAAACTCCGCGAAGAACGCCATTACGATAAAATCGACGACCTCGTCGAACAAATCAAACAAGACGTTGCGAATGCAAAAAATTATTTTGCTCGGCTGTAGAGATTATTTTGGGGTTTGATTTACTCGGATTTACCCTTCGTGGTTTTTTTTCTTTTCACTTTGGGAGCACGTGCTCGCACCGGTAAGTTAGCATCTTGAAGCTTGCGGCCTAATTCATCGTCTTGTGCGATAAGCAGTAAATCTTTTTCTAGACCTAGGGAATGTAACACGCGTGCATAAGCCCCAAAGCTCACATTGGGGCTGCCTTGTTCGATTGCGCGCAGTGTGTTGCGTGAAATGTTGGCGCGTTCTGCGAGCAACGTGGTGGGTATGCGGCGGCGTAGGCGTGCTAGCCGGTAGTTTTCGCCCAACGCGCTGAGTTTGCGCTGTAATGAAGGCAGTAATACGATATGTTCTTTTGACATAATGGTTAATATAGTTATCTTTAAACGATTAAATGGTCTTTATATTGACCATTATAGCGCAGTTATTGGCGATGGCTAGAGGGCCTGTTTAATCAATGATGGGTCAATGTTTAGCGAGTAATTTGTGCTTTTCGATGAGTTCAGTGACAACCTCTGGGTTGGCGAGGGTGGAGGTGTCACCGAGTTGCTTGAGTTCGTTGGTAGCGATTTTGCGCAGAATGCGACGCATGATTTTGCCAGAGCGAGTCTTGGGTAGGTCGCTTGCCCATTGGATGATGTCTGGCGTGGCGATGGGGCCGATGGTGGTGCGTACTTGTTGGATCAGGGCTTGCTTAAGTTCATCAGTGGGTTGGATGGATTTTTTGGGGGTGACGTAGGCATAAATGCCTTGGCCTTTGATGGAATGTGGCATGCCGACGACAGCGGCTTCGGCGATATCATGATGCTCGACAATAGCGCTTTCGATTTCAGCGGTGCCAATGCGATGGCCGGA
This sequence comes from uncultured Coxiellaceae bacterium, assembly GCA_964465995.1. Classification (GTDB taxonomy): domain Bacteria; phylum Pseudomonadota; class Gammaproteobacteria; order Coxiellales; family Coxiellaceae; genus CAYXLV01. The sequence goes on from CAYXLV010000090.1 coordinate 4,059, forward strand.
GACATTAATCACATCATCAACTCGGCCGGTAATCCAGTAATAACCATCTGCATCACACTTAGCACCATCACCGGTAAAGTAGTTGCCGGGATATTGAGAAAAATAAGTATCGATAAAACGTTGGTGATCACCATAAATAGTTAGCATCATGCCGGGCCATGGTTTGCTAATAATTAATTGCCCTTCATGTGTAGTATTCATAATTTTGGGTTGGATACCAAAAAACGGCCAGCTTGCCGCGCCTGGGCGCATTGTTGTTGCGTGCGGAATGGGTGAAATAGCAATGCCGCCGGTTTCGGTTTGCCACCAAGTGTCGACAATGTCACAGCGTTGATCGCCAACAACCTCGTGATACCAATGCCATACCTCAGGATTAATGGGCTCACCGACACTGCCAAGTAGTTTTAACGATTGGCGTGATGTTTTTTTGACGGGTGCTTCGCCTTCACGCATTAATGCGCGAATGGCAGTTGGTGCGGTATAAAAAATATTAACTTGATGCTTGTCGACCACTTCCCAAAAGCGTGAGGCAGTTGGATAGTTTGGTGTGCCTTCAAACATAAGCGTTGTGGCACCATTGCATAAAGGGCCATAAACAATATAACTATGCCCAGTAATCCAGCCAACATCCGCGGTGCACCAGTAAATATCATTGGCTTGATAATTGAAAATGATTTTATGAGTGATGGCGGCATAGGTTAAGTAACCGCCGGTGCTGTGTAAAATACCTTTTGGCTTGCCGGTCGAGCCAGACGTATAGAGGATAAATAGCGGATCATTGGCATCCATTGCTATCGCTTCGCAATGCGTATCCACATTGGCAATAGCGTCGTGATACCAAGTATCTTTGTTGTGCCACTGAATGGGATTGCCAGTTCGTTTAACGACAATCACTTGTTCGACAGCAGGGCATTCGCTGAGTGCGGCGTCCGTATTCGCTTTCAGTGGAATCAATTTCCCGCCGCGAATACCTTCATCTGCTGTTATCACCAATTTGCAATCAGCATCTTGAATCCGGTTTTTTAAAGCATCTGCCGAAAAGCCGCCAAATACCACTGAATGAATAGCGCCAATACGCGCGCATGCCAGCATACTAATCGCTGCCTCGGGAATCATTGGCAAATAAATACAAACTCGGTCGCCTTTTTGAATGCCTAGATTTTTTAGCGCATTGGCAAAACGACAAACGTCATCAAATAGTGCTTGGTAAGTGATATGCCGTGATTCATTGGGGGCATCACCTTCCCAAATAATCGCAGTTTGTTCAGCACGTTCGGGTAGGTGGCGATCCAGGCAGTTATAGCTTGCGTTTAATTGAGCCTGAGTAAACCAACGCACATCATGCGTCGCAAAGCTGCCAGTCATCACCGCCTGCCAAGGTTGAAACCAGGTAATAAAGTGTTGCGCTTGTTCCGCCCAAAAGCGGTTGGGATCATCGATGGAGAGTTGGTAAAGTTTTTGGTATTGCGATTGGTTGATGGTGTCCATGCTCAATAATCCTTGGCGCAAAAAAAAGCCCTCGAATGAGGGCTTTTAAAGAAAGCGGTTTTAGAAACTGCTGTCGTATTGATCGTTGCTGTTGTCACTGTTGTTTGCTGCAGTGGCATTTGCGTTGTCAGCATTGTTGCTGTTGCTAGAAGCGCTGGCAGCATTATTGTTATTGTTGCCTGCTGCTGGATTGCTTTGTGCGTTAGCATTGTTAGCGGCAGCATTTTTAGCATTAGCGGCTTCTTTATTACGTGCACTGTTGTTCCAGTATGGGTTGGCTTGCTTCGCCGATGTTGCATTACCCGATGCTGGCCAGCTTGCACCTTGGCGTTGCTGGATGGTTGCACGTGCATGGTTGATAGAGTCTTGGTTGGCGGCAGTGCGGGCATTGTTAGGAGCGGCTTCGTTATTAGCTGCTTGCGCGCTATCAGGATCGGCGTTGTTAGCGGCCGCTTCAGTGCTCATATCACCATTTAATACCGCAGCTTGCGCATCATCCGTTTGCTTAGCTTTTGGAGCAGGAGCATTGGATGACATATCATCCTTGTTCATATTGGTATTTGTGCTTTGGTCTGGTGTGTTTTGCGTTTGAGGAGCGGTTTGTTGTTCTGGAGTAGCAGGTGGTTGGGTCGGGGTGGTCATCATTAATTTATGTCGTCCCATAAATACAAACCATAAAATGGCAACGATAATAATTAAAATAATCCAAAATAGTGGCTTTTTAAACATGAGGTCACATCCTTTTGTTAGCTGAAATTCGACACAGTATACCTAACTATTCTTGTTTTCAGCAAATTTGTTCGTTAGGTAAAGAGTAGTGGCTAATTCTTTATCTGGGGTGGTCTATTCTCGCTATTAGGTTTATCAAGCTTTTTAACTTCTGAGATCAGTTGTGAGATATCAGGTGATTTATTAGCTTTGGTGTAAGTTGCCATTGATTCCTTAAAATTTTTATAAAAATCCATCATTTTAGGCAGCTGGCCCTGCAAGCTTTTCATCAGCGCTTTAGAGTTTATGGATATTTTATTCGTTTGACCTTGTGGCTTTTGCAAATGTTGCAGGCAAAGTGTGCCTATTTCTTTTAATTGGCTGAAAGTATTTTTGTCGGTGTTTCCACCAACTCTTGTGTCGCGATACTGCTGGTCTGTTTTATCTTTTTTGTCTGGTTTGGGTGCGCTATTACGTGTTGTAGATAAAGCTCTTAAAATAGATGTGTCATTGAAATCAGGTGCCTTTATAGTATGGAAAAATTTGAATACAGAACCGTGATTGTTATTGCTTTCAATTGAACTGTATTTCCATAGTATCAAGAAGCCTAGTGTTTCAAGATGTTGTTCATGGGCTCTATTACTAGATTCAGCTTTTTCTAACTCCTTTTGAGTCGCGGTCTCTGGTTTTAGTGGAGTGGTTGAGCTGGGTTTAGGTATCTCTTTTAGTGGGGCAGGTTTAAGGCTAATAAGTGCGAGTTCTTCGATGGGTGATAGAGTCTCTATAGTTAGGCTTTCATCAGAGCAAGGAGTTGCTGCTTTGTTAATAGCATCCAATTCAAGTGTAACCTGCGATAAAGCATGGCTGATTTTAGCGAGTTTATCAGTTTGTTTATTAACATTTGATATGTTTATTTGCTGGTTGCTGAGCACTTCTTGCGGGGCTTTGGTGATGGTGATGAGTTTTTCGGTGTCGTTTATTTTATTGTTTAGTTTTTTTTCTGTTGTTTTATTTTCTTTGAATTTTTGATCTAGCTCAGAAAGACGGTCATTTAACTCTTTGAGTTGTCGTTGATTGCCTGTGATATTGTTCAGGAATGAGTTCAAGCTGTATAGGTCAATGCTTTTTTCATTTGGGTCTAATTGTGTTTTGAGGCTTTTTATATTGTCTATCTCCAGTACGGGACCTATGCATTTATCAAGAAGATCGTGGGTCATATTCCACTTTTCTTTTTTTGCACGAAAGCTTTTCAAAACAGT
>CAYXLV010000091.1:0-5595 GCA_964465995.1 uncultured Coxiellaceae bacterium
GAATAAGACTAATAATAATCTCAGCAAGCTTAGGTATCCACTGAAGTCCAAATTTACCAATGAAGCCTATAAAGCCATTAAAAGTTTTTTTACATAGCTCATGATCCTCAAAATTAATTTTATCAAAGAATTGCTTTTTTCCAGTACCTAAGCTTACAACCGCCTCGAGAAGCTTACTAAAATTAAAATCGACCTGATCGGGTAATTTTAGAGGTGGGAAAATTCGCACACAGGTACCCACATGCGGTTTAACGGTATTTATAAAGTTTGGAATCGATAAATAAGTTGTTACTTTCAGTCGCTTAACATCTACTGGGTGACCTGCAATTTCTTCTATTAAAGCTTTAGAGCCAGGGCTTTCGAAAGTGACTGCTGAAATATTCAACATCCAAGCAACCACTTCGGCAAATGTAGCTCCAAGAGAATGCCCAGTCACTGTTAAGGAGTAAGTAGGATACTTGTCATTTCTTAAAGCATTAATCTCATCAGCAAATAGCTTTGCCTCTGCATGTAATTTATGGATACGATTGAATACAAGCCATAGATCAGCTTCTAGGTTAGATGAATCTGAAGTTACAGTACCACGATAAACAATAACAATTTCCTTCACTAAATGATTACAATAAGCAGCTACCTGTAGGCCAGGGCTTATTTTATTGATATTTTCATCTCTAGCATTATACGCAGCTATATCATGTAGCCAAAACCAGTCCAACAGCCCCCGACGAACAATAGCCAATGAATCATAAGAAATAGCGCATAAATTTGCATATTCAGAATGTCTAACCAAAATTTGCGAAGATGTTTTTTGCGTACCTGGAAACAGTTTCTTCTGCTGCGCTACTATAATTTTCCTATATGAATTTATAGCATCAACAAACTTATCACCAAATTGTTTGGTAATGCCATCAAACTGCATTAAGGCTTCTTCCCAATCATTTTTTAAGTAATAGCAACAACCCAAATAATAGTGGAGTTGTCCTTTAAGATAGTCATAATCTTTATGATTGCGATCCTTTTCTAACAATTCTAACTCATTGCTTAGCATAGTCATTGCTAAATGAAAATCGCCACTGTCATATAAGTTTATCCCATAAATATATTGTTTTTTTAAATTAGCCACCTCCTGGCAATCTTTAATTTTAGAATCTACTATCACGCTAATGTAAGAGTGCGATGAATTTTTTTTAATGTTGCTCAAAATAGATAATGCTGTACTTGGCTCTCCACTGTAGACTTTATAATGAGCAATACAAAATTGAATATAATTTTTTAGCAATCTCCCAATAGGAGCTGCTTGCACTTTATAGTCCTCATCTTGTATATCATCTATCATTTGATTCACACACTGCTTCACTTTTTCGAGAAAATTAACTGCTTCTGATGGATTCGAGTTATAGTAATTTATATTCCAGCTGTCAGTCTGCATTAATAAATCCATACTTGGATGCACTTGCCAAAAACTGTAGAGCCCTACTAAAAGCAAATGTAAACGTTCTAAAACATTAAAGTAAATATCAGTATTGAACGCTAACTCTTCAGCTCTTTTACGCTGCCCACCATAATCTTTAGTTATTTTAAACCCATCATGTATGAGCTCAATTAGATTATAAAACTGTGTTTGGTGCATATTTTCACATTTCAAAATATCATCTTGCCTTTCTTTGTATAAACCTAAGATTTTACTGGCTGTTAACTCTGGTTCTAACGAGTAGTGTATTGAAATAGCAAATCCAAATCTTGCCTTAGAATAATTATTTTTTTGTAAATAAATTTTCCCGCAGCTAAAATTATATCGTGAACACCAGTCTTGATAATAAGGCATCGCGGCTCCACCAAAATAGTAATGCCAGCTAGCCATACTCGCTAACCCGCCAACATAGCAACTCATACTGCTAAATAGAGCATCAATCTTTAAGGAATCAAAAGACAAAAAGCGGATTCCTGTTCCCACGCCATAGCCAATATATGTGGCAGTATAGCTTGCTACCGAACCAACACAGAAACCAACTGTAAGATCGGTAGCAAAAGATGCTATAGAATCAATTAAGCCCTTTGGGTGTTTATAGTTCCATTTATAAACCACACCAACAGCATTTACTGTTAAATAATATAGAAACTTTATCATGATGAATCCTCCTTTCTTCAACAACAAAGCCAACAGATATATTGAACTTGAAAAAACGGTCTGCTTTTAGCGGTCAAAAGTAAACTGAATGAGACAAAGGGTACATTGGCCCAGACTCAGGGGCTTTAAAAATTATCAAGTTAAGCAATTGGTACAATTAGTAGGTGTGTTCTAGCCCCCTGTTCACCCCTTGCCTCCCAATGTATTTTTATGGCCATGCATTCCAAAGGTAGTATTTTTATTGGGATTAGGATTTTTATTGGATCCAAATAGCGTTGTCGAAGGCTTATCCGTAAGCAGCAACTGCCTCTCCGATGATCGCAAGCGCTTCTGCTCCTCGCCTAGCGTGCGTAAAATTTCAAAATCTTCCTGATCGAACATTTCATTTCCTAAAAAATCTTTTCGAATCCTACTCGCCTCCTCTAGGGAACGTACTTCATCTGTGTTAATACCATATGATTCTAATTGAGCCTTTTCACTTTTCGTGAAATAGTCATGCTCCTCATGCAAGCACTGCTCTATTTCCTCCAACAGAACAGTTTCTTTGTGTGTCCTTTTTGTTTTCAACAGCACATCTCTTTGCATAAGAAGCTCATCTTTTAGCTCATTTCCAATAGCTTTAGACAAACGCCTGCTCTTTTGCTTATATCTTGAATATTCGATTTCCTTTTTTACAGCTGAAAATATATTTTGTGCCTCTTTTTTACTTATCAGTAGCATTTTCTGATACATTTGCTGGCGATCTTTATTTTTAATTTCTCCTCTTTTCTCTGTGACATATGCCTGACTAGCCGTCGCAGCGGCACTTACAGTAGCCGCCGACAACAAAAACCAACCTCCTGGCCCAGAAAGCAGGAATGCACCAGTAACTCCAATTGTTAGAGCTGTTCCTATAACATTAATACCCTTGTTTATGCTTTCTACTTTTTTCCTTTGCTTATCTTTTTCAATCTGTTCACCTATTAAACCTAAACCTGTATTTCCCACCTTTACATTAACTCTCAATATCGATTCAAATAGCTCAGAAGCCCCTGCTCTTTCAATATTTTTACTCAAACGAACGCAGTGATCTGACAATAACCCCATATTGGAAGAAAGCCACCCATCTTTATTTTCGGCACTCCATAGAATCAAGTACTGCAACACTTTACAGTATGAATACACTAGTGCTTGATGCGTCTGACGAGATAAAATTGATCCATTTACAATTAAAGTTATATATATATCGTGTTCAAGTTTGTTCATAAGCGTGAAACCGTCATCTTTCGGATTTATCACACCAATGTTATTCATCTTTTTACCAATCTCTCGAAAATGCTGCTGATCCCTTACACTTTGCTCTTCTATATCAAGTTTACCCTTTACTGCAAAAATTCTAGAAAGCGCATGTCCAAGCTGTTGACTTTGCTCACTTGAAGCTAAATGATATTTATCTGGAGAAAGAATAAGTGCCAATTTTCTACAAATCTTATCACGCTCTGTTTTGTCACTCTTATTAGTAGAAAATAAAAAATTTTTAAGGTCATGCTCGTTAGCCTGAGCTATAAACTCATACAACTCTTTCACTTCTCGTGAAGGTATACCTGTTTTTTGAATTTTGGCAAAGTCAAATTGTATAATACTAGCGATATTTTTGCTTATTGATTTTCTCATTTTTTCTCCAAATTCATTAGAATTGTGTCTATCCATTTCTTAAATGGCTACTCACTTCAACATTATCTGTCTGATTACCCGTAGCATATCCCCCATAACCAGTTAAGGCAGACGTTGCAAGAAGACCACCACCAGCTACAATCGTCTTTGCTGCACCTCGCTTCACAGTTTCTTTAGCTACTTCTTTGGTCGATTCTTTTACCAAGCTGCTCACTCCTGACGCAACTGTTCCTGCTCCAGCCACCCCTGTAACAAAACTAACACAATATAAACCATAACTTACATACTTCCAATTTTTTGCTTGCTCACTCTCTTCAACATTGTCGGTGTCTACAACTCTTGGTGGTTCTATCTCTTCTGCTGGTTGTGGTGGTGGGCGCATTTCTAAATTTTGAAATAATGAAGTAGGCCCTGAAAAAATATTATGCTCGGTGGAGTTTGATTGTTCCAAGAAATGAAAATTGTAAAAGTTACAAAGCTCCTCTTTAGTTGAGTTATAACTTTGATAATTTTGATTGATAAATTCAGAATCACCACCAGCATTATCATCACTAACACGGTCATAGATTGCTGACATGTAACGTAAAGCCATGCCAAGATGAACACGTGCAGCTGCACCTCCTTGATTAAAACTATCAAGCTGTCTATTAAATTTTCTTATTTGTTCGTTTAGCTCATCCGAATAACTGCTGCTTTCTTCGAAACGACATCCAATCTGAGATACCTGTGATTGCACACCAGTGCTACCGCTTGCAATGAACGAAGATTGCTGATCTCCCAACAAGGTGCGAGGTAAGCTCTGTGTTAGCTCAGGTATTGGCATATCGTTTTCCTCTAAATCATGTTCCTCTAATGAAAACTGAGTGAAGGTTTGTATAAAGCTATGTAGTGGTAGTACAGGCACAAAATGTAGATCAAAATTTATTAAAACCGGTATTTCATCTTTATACATAACTCGTTCTGGGCGTAACGGTTCTAACTCCTCAGCATTTATAAATTGATGAATAGCTACCAACTGATTATTGCCAAGATCCATAATTTCAATGAGATAAATTCCCTCCAAATTCAGCTCATGACAAATCATCCGCCCCTCTATGTGTGGCCTACCCCAAAGAGGGTCCCTTCCATTAAAAAGTTCGTCCATCTCACCATTCGTATACTGAATAAGACAGTACTCGTCATCCACAATGCGACTACGATCTCCTCTATTCCATTGCCTAACATTTTCTTTGTTAGCCATATAATATTTATGGCATAACATGCGCATTGACTTTTCGTTATAATTAGTACCTTTGATTATATTAATCGCTTGTGCAAGCGAATCAAAGAAACAACCTCCATCATCAACTGCCTTACCAACAACATACCCCTCTGGCAAGGTAGTGAGAGTTTTTATTTTTTCCTCACTAATTCTCAGTCCTTTTCTTTGAAACACAATTCAATTCCTCCTATATTTCTAAAATTAAACTCACTTACCATTGATGGCAAAGCTACTCAATTCATGATTGATTTCGTTATAGAGTTGACTTGCTTTAGTATCATTAGGATCTATATTAATCAGGCGTGACAGTAGTTCTTTCGCCATATTTAACTCCCCTACCTTCTTATTTATGAGGGCTCCAAGATACAATGCATTGGTATCATCAGCATTCTGCGCTAGAACAAAATTAATTTGCTCTAAGGCAGTCGATTTATTTTCTAAGCCATCTAGATTCAAAAGAAAACTTGCAAACTCAGTCCTTAGTATGGGATCAGCAGAGTCATTTTCGATTAAAAATTCATACACAGTGTGTTAAGCTTCATCTGTATAAAAT